>CAZJLS010000062.1:0-10619 GCA_964547125.1 uncultured Methanobacteriaceae archaeon
GAAAACTTAGACGAACTTAAAAATGATAGATTTGATAATGCATTACTACCTATAAACTCAATAAATCAGAACGTATGTATTTCAGAATCTGTAAGTGGAACAATATTAAAACAACACACAGAAAACAGTTTATCATAAATAATTTTTATTATACCAATATAGAGAATAATATACATATTATAAATTTTCATTTATTTTTAGAGGCGATTAAAATTAACAAAATGAAGTAATATTATTTAAAAACTATAATATGTATATGGATGAAAATATCGAAGATTATTATTTTTCAGTAATAAATGTTGTAGGAGTACTTTCTGAAAGTAAAAATCCTGCAAATTACTGGAAAGTATTAAAAAATAGATTAAAAAAGAAGGAAATGAGTCAGTTACAAAATGTAACCAACTGAAATTACCTTCACATAAATATAGTAAATTATATAAAACCGATGTAGCAACTACTAAACAAATATTAAGAATTATACTAGCAATACCATCACCAAATGCAGAACCAATTAAGCAATAGTTGTCATGAAAATATTTTAAAATAATCTATAATTATTACTACGAGGAATTATATCTATAATTTCAATTATATTTTGTTTTTCTGAAATAAAAAAGATAATCCGATAATCCCCAACTCTAGCTCTACGACATTTAACACATTTTTCACTATTTAATTCAGAAATTTTCACTATTTAATTCAGAAAAAGTAGATTTATACGGATTTTTAATAATTTCAATATATTTCTTTTCAATCCTATAAATCAATTGTTTATTATGTTTGTTTTTTCTTCTGAATTTTAATGCTTTATCATGCTCAAGAATTTCATAATTCATTATTAATCTCTTTTTCAAGTTGACTTACTCTTGCTTCAAGTTCAGATAATGTTATTTTATTAACATTTTCAAAAATTCCATTTTCTATTCTTTCAATTTCTTGATTATAAAAATCAGCTTGTTCATCACTAAATTCTTCATAATTGTCAATTAATTTTTTTATAACATCATTAAAAGTATTATTTTTTGTTGCTAATGCAGACAATGAATCATGCACTTCTTCAGAAACCCTAATCGTTTTATTTAACATAATTTCAAATCCATTGATTAATAATAATTTTATAAATAAATGTATACTCAGTATACAATATATATTTTTTGTATTTTTTATTAAAAATAAAATAGCAAAACATATGTAAAACAAAAAAAAAGTAATAATTTTTAAACCCCCACATAGTTTCAAGTTAAACGACACCACATAACTGGAAAAATTTTAAAACAATAACTAAAAAATAGTTTATCATAAATATAATCATATAAATTGTAACAAAAATTATCTTAATATAACTATAGTATGTAATAAATTTTTTTATATTTGTGTTGTAAACTTAATTTCAACCTAAATTAGCAGATTAATAATTAAAAGAAAAAATATATAACATCCATTAAGAATCAACAGAATAATAAGGATTATGAATAAAAAAATTTAATTTAATATAATACAGAATTATTGTGAAATCTTTTATTTATTTGAATTTATTCGCTCCATCCATAGATTGTTCAGCAATTTCAATCTGTTTTAAATCCACATTTTCATCTATTTCTGGTTCAAATCCATAATCAGAATCTTCCCGTAATGTTTTTGCTTTCACAAAACTTTTAAATAAATCTAAACTGAAATTTTCATTATTAACATATTCTTTAGCAAATAAATCAATTGCTCCTTGATGTTTTTTAACTTCAATTCCTTTTTTTAATAATAATGCTTTAGATACTAAAAACATTACATAATATGACATTGAAACTGAATCATAATAATTGCCCAAATCATATAAATTTTTATTTGCCTTCAATTTAATATCTGCTCTTTTAAATAGTAATCTATATTATCCAAGGATTTCACCTTCAATAGCAATATTTTTTAACACCGGCAACTTATTTACATCATTAAACTTTTCTTCAGAGATTATATGTGGAGATATATGTTCATTATTGTTTACTATGAAATTAGAAACTTCAGTATAAATTAAATCTTCAATTTTCTCTTTATTTGAAGAGACAATTAAAATATCAATATCTGAATCTGAAGTATCATCACCACGAGCAACAGAACCAAATAATATTATACTAGAAATATCTTCAGAGTTAATTTTATTGGCAAAATCTTTTGCAATTTCTCTTCGATTATTCATAGACAAATTCACAACCTAAAATAATTATAAATTTATGTACAATAATGTTTTTTAGATACTAAATAATTTTATTAAATTTTTTATATTCTATATTTTACAAATAATATGTAATTTTTGGAAGTATAAAAAAAAATTATACTCCTATTCAAAATAATTTTTATAATCCTCTGGGTTCCTATCTATCAAAAATTTTTTCTATACTTCTTAACTTTTTCAGGAGGTAATTTGTCCAAATTTTCATGTATAGTGGTTTTTTTAAAAATACTTGATCTTAAATCCAACTATATAAATTATCCTATAATTATTAATATAATACTTTTAATTATTAAAATTTGTTTATGAATTCTTCTATTTTTATTATTAGTTCTTCTAATTCTAGGATGTATATTTTTAGGTTTATTATTAGTTCTGATTTGCTTTTATTGTTTTTTGAGTTTTTTATGAATATTTCGAATAGTTCTTGTAGGTTGTTTTTGTCTGGGATTATGGTTCCGTTTAGTTTGTATTTTAGTTGTTCTTTGTATTCTTTTATTGTTTGTTGTGAGTATTGGTGTTTGTTTAGTGTTTTTTGTATTTTGTTTATTGTTTGTATTTGTATTTTTGTCCAGTCTGTGTTGTTTTTTAGTGTGTCTACTATGTAGTCTATTGGTTCGTTTTCTTTTATGTTGTTTATGTGGTCTGCTAAATCGTCTAGTGTGTTTTTTATTTTTTCTTGTTTTTTGTTTATTTTTTTGTTTTGGAATTGTGTGTATGTTTCTAAGTCTTTTAGATCTATTGTTTTTTGTAGTGTTTTGTTTGTTGGGTAGTTTTGTTTTAGTTTGTGTTTGAATTCTGTTATTGTGTTGTTTGTTTGGTTGTTGTTTATTATGAGTTGGCTTAGTTTGTTGTTTATTTGTTTTTGTAGTTTTTTTGTGGTGTTTTCGGGGTTTTCTATTTTTTGTGTGTATAGTGTGTTCCAGATTTGTATTTTGTTGTTGTAGTAGTTTAGGTGGTTTTGGAGTGTTGTGAAGTTTGCTATTGTTGTTGCTAGTGTTTGGGTGTTTTTGTTTTCTGTTTCTAGTTGGTAGTTTTTTGTTAGGTTGATTATGTTGTATATTGTGTCGTTGTTTTTGTTTTTTAGTTCTGTTGTGTATATGTCGCAGGTGTCGTTTGCTTTTTCTAGGTTTTGGTTTGTTTTTTGTATGTTGTGTGTTTCTTCTATGTATTCTTGGTATTTTATTGTTTTGTATTCTTCGTATATTCTTTTGAATTCTTGGTAGAATTCTTCGTAGTTTTCTTTTAGTTCTTCTATTTGTCCGTTTACTTTGATTGGGTCTATTTCTATGTGGTGTATCATTGTGTTTTTGTATTTGTTTTATTTATTATTTTTTGTTTTTGTAAGCATTTGGAAAGTATTATTTTTTTTAGATGTGTTTGTTTTTCTTGAGGTATTGTAGTGTTGTTTTGATGGAATCTAAGTTATTTGACTCTATGATGTAGGTTCCTTTGTAGTTTTCTTGTGAGTATTTATTGATGATGTTGTTAAATTGTATTTTGCCTTCACCAAGTGGTAGGTGTGAGTCATCTTCCCCATTATTATCATGGATATGTATGTGTTTTACTCTTTTGTTATACATTTGATTTTCTTTGTATCCTGCTGTGAATGCATGACCTATATCTAATGTCATGTCCATATCTAATTCTTCTAGTGTATTATATAGTTTGTCTAAATCATAGTACATGAATCCTTTTATAAGTGGCATGTTTTCTATTAGGGGGTTTACTCCTGTATCTGTACTGTATTCTTTTATGGTTTTGAATGCATCGTTACATAATTTGTATATGGTGTCTGTATGTGTTTGTCCTGCAAAGGATATTTTACCTGGGTGTATGACTACATTTTTTGCATTTATTTTCGTTGCATCATCTATTGCATTTTTTATTTCGTTTATACTTGCTTTTCTTATGCTTGGTGTTAGGCTTGCAAGGTTTATGTCTATTAGTGGTGAGTGTATGCTGTATTTGAAGTTGTATGATTCTAATAGTTCTGTGTTTATTTCATGGTTTGGGAATGCTTTAACTATTTCTGCATATTTTAGTTTTAAGTCTGAGGTGTATTCTAGAAATTTTTCTTGACTGTCTTCTGCTAGTGATGATGCTCCTATTTTTATCATGATCTTTTTTCACCTTTTTTTAGTTTCTTTTTTCTGCATATATGGTTTTGTTTTGGTTTATGTATTGTATGAGTTGGTCTGTTAGGTCTAAGTCGTGTCTGAGTTTTATTATTCCTCCTTTTCCAACTGTTACTGTGAATAGGAAGTTGTTGTTTGCTATTATGTCGAAGCTTTCTCCTACTGTTTCTTTTGGGAAGTATATGTTTAGTCCTTTTTTTGTTATTTGTGGTTTTACTTCTATTATTTGTGGTGTGTTTTCTTCTTTTGAGTCTAGTGTTATGTGTATTCCTATGTGTTTTTCTATTTCGTCTATTTTTTTTCCGCCTCTTCCTATTATTTTTGGTCTGTATTTTTTTGGTATTGAGACTTTTACGCGGTCTAGTGATATTGTTTCTACTTGTATTTTTACTCCAGGTAGGTATTTTTTGAGTTCTCTTTTTATTTGTTTTTCTGCGATTTCTTCTATTGGTGTTTTTGTGTTTTCTGTGTTGTGTTGTACTTGGTTTACATCCATTACTATTGTTTGTTCTCCGTAGGTGTAGATTTCGTTCATTAGGTCTCCGGTTGTGTAGTCTCTTACTTCTATTACTGGTCTTGCTAGGTCTTGTTCTTTCATTCCTGTTGGTACTTTTACTGTCATGTGTGTTTGGTAGATGTTTTCTATTTTTCCGTTGTCTATGAATATTGTTGTGTCTACTATGCTTGGTATTATTCCTAGTTCTACTCTGTTTGCTATTCTTTGTATTGCATCTATGGGTTTGGTTGCGTGTACTACTCCTACCATTCCTACTCCTGCTAGCCTCATGTCTGCAAATATTTGGAAGTCGTTGGTTTTTCTTACTTCATCATATATTGTTACATCTGGCCTTACAAGTAGTAGTATGTCTGCAGTTTTTTCCATTTCTCCTTCTAGTGGACTGTATTGTGTTATTTCGTCTGGTAATTGTAGGTCTCTTGGTGATTCCATTGTTTTTACTATTTTGTTTTCTTTTAAGAAGTGTGTTGCTAGTGCTTGTGCGAATGTGCTTTTACCTGCTCCTGGTGATCCGCTGATTAATATTCCATGGTCTCCTTTTGTTATTTTTTTTAGTAGATCTTTTGATAAGTTGTAGTCTTCTATTGATACATCTGCAACTGGCCTTACTGCTGTTATTTCTATTGCTTCTGAAAATGGTGGTTTGTTTATACTTATTCTTAAATCTTTAGATTGTATTACCTTGGCTCCGTCTAAGTCTGCTTCCAGGTATGTTCTTTTATCTGATGCTGATTTATCCAGTATGTCTTTTATGTATTCTGTTATTTCATCATAAGTTATTGGAGTGTTAGATAATTTTTTAAGTTTAATGTTTCCTGGCAGTCCTTTTTTTGCATATGGTACTACATTTTCTTTTAGATGAACACTCATTGTGTTTTTTGTGAAGAATTTTTCTATTTTTAGTTTTTTATCAGTGTAGTCTGGTTTTATGTATTTTACTTCTATTCCTTGTGCTTTTGCTGTTTGTGCTTGTACTTTATCTGATGTTATTAGTAGTGCGTCTTCTGTTTTTGCTGTTTCTCTTATGAGGTTGTCTATTTCTCCTTTTCTTGCGTTTTTTATTTCATAAGTATTTGGTCTTTTACCTTCTATTTGCAGGTTTATACTTCCGTCTTTTGATAAGTCTTGTAGATGTTTTAGGTTTTTTAGTCCAATGAATCCTTTGTTTTCGTCTTTGTTTGCTTGGTGTTCTAGTTCTGCTATGCTTGCTTCTGTTATTATTATTTCTGGATAGTCTATGTTTTCGTTTTCTAATATTTCCAGTAGGTTTCCTTGTATTATTATGCTGGTATCAGGTACTATCCTTGTGTATCCGTCGTATTCATTCATTGTATTCTCCTTTATTTATACATTTCTTTTGGATCAAACAGTCTTTCGGATATTGTTTTGATTTCATCAGGTTTTATATCTGTTATATCCTGTGTTTCTAGGTTTAATTGTCTAAAGAAGCATGAGCGGTATCCTTCATGACATGCTGCTCCTTTTTGATCTATTTTTAATATTATTGCATCTGCATCACAGTCAACCAATATTTCTTTTACATTTTGTGTGTTTCCACTGGATTCTCCTTTCATCCATTGTTGTCCTCTAGATGTACTGTAGTAGTGCGCTTTTTTAGTTTTTAATGTTTCTTCTAAAGCTTCCTGATTCATAAATGCTACCATAAGCACATCATTAGTTTGATAATCTTGTGCAACTGCAATTATAAGGTTTTCACCGTTTTTTTCTAATCTGAAATTCATTTCCATAATATTTTATTCCCCTTTTATTGTTTTAACCATATCTTCTATTGGTACTTCTTCCTGGTTTCCTGTTTCCATATTTTTTATTGTTACTTTACCTTCATCAAGTTCTCTTTTTCCAACAATAACCAAGTATGGAGCATTTAATTTATTTGCAAAATTTAATGATTTTTTAAATTTACGATTAAATAATTCAATTTCACAACGTACATCTTCACTTCTAAGTTTATCTACAATATTAAATGCATCAAGATAAGTATCCTTGTTAATTGGAAGTACATATGCATCAATGTATGATTTTTCAGTATTTATTGGTATGTTTAATTCTTTTAAGGCATTTACTAAACGGTCAAATCCAAATGCAAAACCTGTGGATTCTACTTCCTCTCCACCAAATAATTTAACTAGACTGTATGTTCCTCCACCACAGACCTGTTTTTGTGCACCAAGACTTGGAACATAAACTTCAAATACAATACCAGTATAATAATCTAAACCTCTTGCAACAGCCAAATTCAATTTATAATTACCTACATTATAAGCATCTAATATCTCAGTTAATTCTTTAAGTTGATTAAATGAATCTCCACATTCAGGATAATCTTTAATTAAATCTTCAATATCCCCTAAAATGTCACATGTTCCAACAATATCTATTAATTTTAATAATTTTTCACTTAATATTTCATCTTTTATTAGTGAATTTGGACCTGTTAGAGAATTTTTAAGTAAATCCTTATCCGCTTTATCGATTATGGTTATTATTTCTGTTTGTGTCTCATCAGATATTTGAAAGTGTTGGAATAAACCTCGTATAATTCCTAAATGATTTATATTGATTTCAGCATTAATATTTAAATTTGAAAGTGCTTTATTACATAAGCTTATTACTTCTGCTTCACCTTGTGGGCTTTTAGCACCAATAAGTTCACAACCAAACTGCCAGAACTGTCTAAAACGTCCTTTCTGTGGACGTTCATATCTAAAACAACTACCATAATAATATAGTTTTATTGGTTTTGCAGTCATACTTAATTCATTTAAATATAAACGTGCAACAGGAGCTGTAATTTCAGGTCTTAATGTAATATCACGGTCACTTTTATCTTTGAAATTATATAATTGATTCACAATCTCATCACCAGATTTAGTTGTGAATAATTTTAAATCCTCAAATAATGGTGTTTTAATTTCTCTAAAAGCATAAGATTCGAAAGTTTTTCTTAAAACTTTTTCAACTTCTTTACGTTCTCTCATTTCATCAAATAAAAAATCTCTTGTTCCTCTAGGTCTTTCAAATTCCATAATCTATAACACAAATCCTAAATTTTACATATAAGTAAATATTTTATTATAATATAATTATTAGTTCTCAAAGTTTATAAAATTTCTATAAAAAAAAATAAGTTTCTACTAAAGTGAGGAACACCCTACGTAATTAGACCAAAAAAATGATGTCCTCAAAAAAAATTAAAGAAAAAAATATAAAAAGACTAAAAATTGAAAAAATTCTTAAATTGACGACTTTGATTTTTTAAGAAATATTACTGTAATAATAGCTGTTGCAATAACTGAAATCACATTAGCAACCATTGAAGGTAATCTTAAACCTTCAGGAGCCTGTAGAATATATCCAATTGCAATTAATGTGCACACAATTGCCGGAAGCAATGCAATAATATATGGTTTTTTCTTATTAATAAGATAAGCACTTGCAACATATAACAATACTGTAGCCATTATTAATTGAGATACAGCAAAATATCTCCAAATTAAACTAAAATCAACAAAAGTTAAGGCAAATGCTACTAAAAACAATGGAATAGCAACTTTAAGTCGTGGAATTATTTTTTCATGGTTGAGATGGAGTTCATCTGCAATTGTTATTCTTGAACTTCTAAGTGCGGTATCACCTGATGTAACTGGACAGATAACAACTCCAATAATAGTTAAAACTAAACCAACAGGTCCAACTAATGTTTTTGCCATTTCATAAACTCCTATTGATGGTGTTGCACCATAGATTACTGCAAGCTGAGGCTGTCCATGGAAAAATGCCATTGCAATTGCAGCCCAAACAAGAGCAACTAAACCTTCTAGAACCATAGACCCATAAAATACTGGTCTAGCATCCTTCTCATTTTCAACACATCTTGCAACAATTGGAGATTGAGATGCATGAAAACCTGAAATAGCACCACAAGCAATAGTAACAAACAAATAAGGAAAGATGCTTTTATCAGTTAAATACAAACCAGGCGTTGTTAACTCAGGAATAGAATATGATGGATTTAAAATTAACGCCCCAATCATCAACACGGCCATAATCAACAATAATGCTCCAAAAATAGGATATATCTTTCCAATAATTTTATCAACTGGAAATACAGTTGCAATTAAAAAATAACTGAATATTATTATTGTCCAAATAAGTATAGGAATATTAGTTATGCCTGTGAGCAAACCTGCAGCTCCTTCTGCAAAAGTAGCTGAAACAAAAATACCTGTAAGTATAATAAGAACCGCCATGAATTTTTGGATTTTAGTTCCCAAATATTTTGAAATAATCTTCGGCATTGTGAATCCATCATTTCGCATAGACATAAAACCTGAAAAGAAGTCATGAACACCTCCAATAAAAATTGTACCCACAACAATCCATATAAATGCAGCAGGACCAAATAAAGCACCTTGTATTGCTCCAAAAATAGGCCCTAAACCTGCAATATTTAAAAAATGAACTAAAAAATTCTTAATTTTAGACAAAGGCACATAATCAACACCATCTCTCAGTCTGAATGCAGGTGTTTGACGAGTTTCATCAACACCAGAAACTTTTTCAATAAATTTTCCATAAACAAAGTACGAAGCAACTAATACCAAAACACAAATAATAAATGTATACATAATAATATATTATTGATTTTTGATTTTTAAAAATATTAACATTAATTGATGTAACATTAATTTGAATATTTTTTCAATTTAGTCCTATTTTTGTTTTATTTATGTTTGTGTTGTAAATTTAATTTCAATACCCTCTTCAAAAGAAAAATCATGCCAGAAATAATGAAAATAAAAATAGAGATATTGTTAAAAAGACTTCTAAAAAAAATAATTTTATAATTTCTTTTAATTAATATTTATAATATTAATATGATTATTGGTAGTAATATGCATAATAATACGAATATTATTAATAATGTTATAAAGTAATCTACTTTTAGTTTTTCTAATCCTTTTGCTCTTTTATATCGTATTGATAGTGCTTCATCGGATTTTGGAGCGTATTTTAATATTTCATCATCTGTTAATATGCTAGTGTTTGGTTGTTTACCTTTTGTTTCAATTAGTCTTTTTATTTCTTTTTGTTTTAAATCTGCTTCAGAGTCAATGCTTTCTAGACTTAAATTTGGATATTTGGTTCCACAGGCACTACATGTCACTATACCCTTTTCTTCTATGAGTTTGGTGTTTCCACAATTTTCACATATTAAGTTTGTCATTTTTAAATCAATAACCTTTTAAATTTTCTATTATAATAACAGTATTTATTTTTTATAGTATATGTTTCTTTTTTGTTACAGTGATGATGAATGAGGAATAAGTTTTATTTATGTTTGTGTTATTAAATGTTAAAATTACATAATTTATAAAGATAATGAAAATTGTATTATAATGCAAAAAACACACATCACATTACATAATGAAAATTGTATTATAATGCAAAAAACACACATCACATTACATAATTAATCCTAAAAAAAAGAATTGTATCATATATGTAGTGCAAAAAAATAAATAAAACTTAAATACCAATATTATATTTTATGAATTAATCTTTTTTTTGATAAGTATGAACATTTCTAATTTATTTAAAACTCCTGAAAATTATTTATATACTAATAAAGCATTGCTCTATTTATTTATTCCTCTTTTGGTTGAATATGCTTTAGAATTTTTTGTAGGTTTAGCTGACTCTATTATGGTTGCATCATTAG
>CAZJLS010000063.1:0-10187 GCA_964547125.1 uncultured Methanobacteriaceae archaeon
CCAATGAAAAAATATGCCAACAAACATTCCAAAAAGGAGCAGATGCAATAATATGTCACGGATTTGTAGGCCAAGATAGTGTAAAAGCATGTAAAAATACTGCAAAAGAATACAACAAAGAAATATTCCTACTAACCGAAATGTCACATCCCGGAGCAAAAAAATTCCTACAACAAAATGCAGATGAAATAGCAAAAATGGGAGTAGACCTAGGCATAAAAAATTATGTAGCCCCCGCAACAAGAATAAACCGCCTAAAAGAAATAAGAAAAATAGTAGGAGATGACAGTTTCATAATATCTCCAGGTGTTGGAAAACAAGGCGGAGAAGCAAAAGAAACACTAAAATATGCAAATGCAATAATAGTTGGAAGAAGCATATACGAATCCAAAAATCCAAAAGAATCCTGTCAAAAAATATTAAACTCAATATAAAAAAATATCCATTTTATATTTATACATTAAAAAATAAAAATAATAAATGCAATTTTTTCTAAAAAAAATAAATATATATAAATTTAGAAAAATTGGAGAAAAAAATAAATAAATAATGTGTGATAAAAAATGGCAAGTGAATTTTCAAAATTAGCAATGAAAACTATGATGGGATTAATAAGTACAGCATTCGCATTTGTTGCAGGTTTAGCATGGAACGATGCAATTCAAAAATTAATAGAATCAGTATTTACCGCAGGAAATGCATTAACTGGATTATTAATATACGCAATCATTGTTACAATAATCGCAGTAATTGCAACAGTATTACTTGCAAAAGCTGCATCAAGTATGGGAATTGAATTAGAAGAATAAATAAATATTCTAATTCATTTTTTCTTATTTTAAAAAACTATTTTTTTCCTTATTTTAAAAGAAAATATTTATTAAACAAAATTCTTGCAGATTCATAACCTAAATCAAATAATATAAAGCAAATAAAAGTATACCACTGGAAATAACCAAAAATTGCTAATAATAAAATAACTATTTTTAAAGTGAAACGATAATCAAAGAAATATTGTAAAAACCCACCAGTATAAAATTTAGGATTATCATTACCCCATTCATCAATCAAAGCCCCAATAATTATAAATATTAAAAGAAAAGCATTAAATGGTGAGAATCCAAAAACTGCAAGCAAAATAAAAAAAATCAATAAAGTAACAATATGATGTAAACCATCTATTTTTAATGCAAGTAAAGTTCCAATAAGAATACCCACAAATATACAAGTCGCATCACCACTAATAATAGATGCTATTGCAGTAAATATACCACAAATCACCCCTAAAACTATAGCCATTTTAACATTCTTATTCTCATCAAACTCATCATCACTAAATTTCATTAAAAATCCAGATAAAAAGTAAGATAAAGGCAATAATAAAAAATTCATAAAAAAATATAAACCTCCAAATGATATAATATTCATCTTTTTTTCTTATTTAATTTTATTTACTGTATCTGCCCATATTAATGGGAACAATACTGTTGAATCACCTATAACATTAGCTAAATTAGATTTTATTTTAGCTTTCGACCAACTTTTAGCTTCTTCTAATGGTGCACCACTAAGACTTCCTGCTTCTGGGCGGTCCATTGTTATTTGTACTGCAGCATCTAAACCTCCTTTTAGAAGTGTTGATGCCATAGTGTAGTGTTTTGGTAGTCCTCCACCAAGGAATATTGCACCTATTTCTGGTGAGCTGAAAACTATATCTGAAAATAAATGCATATCTTTTACAGCATCTAATGTTAAATTATGATCTTGTGTAAACATCCATAACTGCAGACCAAACATACTATCTATTAATCCTGGTGCAAATATATGCACATCATGTTTTGCTGCTTGATATAATATGCTGTTTTCATCATTAATCATTAATCCAACTTCACGAAGCAAATCATGTATACTTATAGTTTTTTCTCCACGGTTTTCTAATTTTTCACTTATTTTTGCAAATATTTTTGTTATTTCTGTTTCAAAAACTTCAAAATCTTCATTTTGAGCATATACATTTTCTATTCTACCTATTCCTGCTTGATTTAATGAATTATCATCTTTTCCTAAGTCTTTGTAGTGTCTTCCTCCAAATGCTTCTAAAAGATCATGTGTTATGTTTGCTCCACTTGAGACTATAACATTTACATATTCATTTTTTACCATATCAGAGATTATATTTCTAAGTCCTCCTGGTACTTGTGGTCCTGCAAGACTCATGAATACTTTCATATTTTCATTGTTTATCATTTTTGTTATTAATTGAGATGCATCAGATATTCTTCCTGCTCCTAAAACACCTGATTTAGAGTATTCATCCATTAATTGAGATGTTGTCATGTTTTTTTTAATATTTATTTGTTTTACTTTGTTATAGTCTTTCATTTTTATAATCACTATATGAATGTTTAAAAAAAAAGGTTGGAGAATCTTAGAAACTAAATAAAAAAAAAATATTTATTTTATTTTTTAGCTTCTAGGTTCTATTATTGGGAAATTTTTTATGTTTACTATATTATCTATTAAATCTGTTCTTGTAACTATTCCTGCAATATTATCTTCATCGTCTACAAGTACTAATCTTCCCACATTGTTTTTATACATTACTTCAACTGCTTTACCTATTCTTGTATTTCCATTTATGGATAATACATCTTTGCTCATTATGTCTTTGACTTTTTGATCTTCTTGTGAGTTAGCTAGTGAATTGATTATGTCTGAGAGTGTTATTACTCCTATTGCTTTTTTGTCTTTAGTTACTGGTGCTCCATCTATATTGTTTTTAGAGAGTATTTTTGCTGCTTTTCTTATAGTGTCTTCTTTATCTAGTGTTATTAGGTTTGTACTTGCGATATCTTTTATTGGGTTTTTTGGTATGCTTCTTATAGTGTGTATGTCTAGTAGTAGTAGGTTGTCCATATCGTCTCGACCTACTATTTCTCCCATTATTCCCAGGTTGTTTACGGGTGTTGGACCTATTCTTATTATATCTCCTATTTCTAGGTTTTTTATACTTCCTAATATTTTTACTGCTGCTTCACATTCTGCAGGGTGAGGTATACTTGTGAATTCTATTTTTGATACTGATAGTCCTTCTAAGTATTCTTCTCCACGGTGTAATGGTATTTTATATGATTCGTCTGTGAATTGTATTTTTAGTGTTTGGTATGCCTCGATTGTTGGTTTGTATCCTCCTTGAGGTCCAGGAACTCCTTTAACTAGACTTAAACTTCTTAATGCTTGCATTTGATTACGTATTGTTCCTGGGTTACGGTTCATAACCTCTGCAATATCTTCTCCTTTAACTGATTTTCCATTAGAAGTTTGGTATAAATTAATTAAGTTTTGTAAAATTTCTTTCTGTACTGATGTTAACATAAAATCATCATAATTTGTGTTTTTTTAATGTTATTTTTATAATTTATAATTTATAATTATTAATCATTTATTATAATTATGATTAAAAAAAAAGTGTGGAAATTAATATGTTAAATTAAAATCTGTTTATTTAATGTATTGTTTAACATTGCTTCTAACAATACTGGAAGCATTATAAGATTTAATAATATCTAACATTTTAGGGAATAAATCTTTAGGTATTAATACATTAAATTGTGAAAAAGAATCACCAGGTGTAATAGTTGGCTCATCACTACAGAAATTATTATTTACAAGATAAGTAGATAATTTTTCAACTGAATCATTTGCTACATTAAATTTAACATCAAAATAATCTCTTGCAACAATAGCACCGTATAATTGATCATAAATCATTTGTGCTTTTTCCATTTTTTCACCAGTACATGATACTCCTGCATATAATCCTGCACTGGAATGTAAGATTGTTTCTAACTCTTTTAAACCTGCTTTTTTAAGACTGCTTCCAGTTTGTGTGTTATCAACTATGAAATCTGCACCTTTTCGAATGTAAACTTCAGTTGCACCATCACTGTTTATAACTTGGACTTTTTCATTATCTCCATCTTTTAATCCACGGACTTGGCAGAATGGAATACTATCTCCAAATACTTCTTGATATCCTTTATTTTCCATTATGAATTTACGAGTAAGGTTAGGATATTCAGTGAAACATAATATTGGTGTTTCACGATTTTTATTTTTTCTAAAGAAATCTGTTAAGTCTGTATATTCTGAGTCATTTGGAACTGCAACAATTAAACGTGTTTTACCATAATCTAAATCACCAATTTTAACTATATCATTACCACTTAAAACAGATTCTTCTTTAACCCAGTCTTCACCTACAATTGCTATATCTACCATTCCACGATTTAATTCTACTGGTGAACTTTGAGGTCTTGTTAAATATGCTTTAATATCTTCATCATTGAGTATTTGTATTTCATATGACTCATCACCCGGATTGTATCCGTGCATTTCATATCCTGCATCTGTAAATAATTGATAAGTATTTCCTCTTTTTATATTATTAAGACTGCCTTTTGGAAGACCTAATACTATCTTAACCATTTTCGTTAATTCCTCCTAAAAAATTGTATTTTTTTTATAAAATTAGTATAAATTAATAGTATTATAATTTTTATTTTTATAATATTTAATAAGCTTTAATATTTTGAGTTTTATTAGAAAATTTTTATGGTTTCATTGCAAGATTCATTATAGTGAATTTTTCGTTTTCTGTTTTGTTTCCTGTTGGGTTTAGTGCTCCTTTGAAAAATTCTTTATTGATTCTTTTTGAAACATCTGAGAATATCATTTTGTATGCTTCGCATTGTGGATCTACTGCTTGTGGTGTTCCGTTTGATACTAGTGCATTGTATGGGCATCCTCCACGACAGTAGTTTATAAATTTACATTTTTTACAGTTTGAATCAACGTATTCTTCGAATTCCATTAGTTTTGACCATGCATTACTATTTTTTAAATCTTCCATTGATGGTTTGTCTTTAACGTTTCCCATTACATATTCTGGCATTCCACAGAATCTATAGCATGGATATATGCTTCCATCATATCCTACTGCTAGGGTTGTTCCCATACAGTCGTTGAATGTGCAGAGTGTTCCTCTTCTGCGCATTGTTGATTTTGTTATGTGATCTAAATCCATTACTACGAATTTATCTAAGTCGTATAAGTATTTATCTAACCAGTCTATTAGTAATTGACCATGTTGTTCTTGTGGTAGTGCCCATGGATCTGCATTGTCTCCTCTAAGTGAGGGTAGTGCTGCATGTATTTTGAGAGTGTAATTGTTTTCTTTGAAAAAATTGTATATTTCATCGCTAAATTGTTTACTGTATTTTGTAAATGTGCAAACAAAACTAACTGATACATTATGTTTTTTTGCAAGTTCTACTTTTTCTATTGTTTTTTTGAAGTATCCTTCTCCTCTTTGGTAGTCGTTTATTTCTTCTGGTCCATCAATACTTGTACTTATGTTTACATTGTATTGGTTGAAAAGTTCTGCGAGGTTTTCTGTTAATAACCATAAGTTACTTTGTAGTGAGAATCCTTCTGTTTTATGGTTTTTGTCATTTTTTAGTAAGGGTAATGCTTGTTTGTAGAATTCTTCACCTGCAAGTAGTGGTTCTCCGCCGTGGAATGTGAAGTGTACATCGTCATCGCGGAAGTCTTTTAACCATTCGTTGATTTGATTTATTATTTCTATATCCATTACTGGAGAATTTTCTTCTGAACCCCAACAGTAGCTGCAGTTGGATGGGCAGCTTAGTGTGGGTATTATCATTACATGAAATGTCAATATTAAACATCCCTTTTTTTTATAATATTTTTTGGTTTAAATCGTTTACTATTTTATGTTTTTCTTGTATTTCTTCTGGTTCTTCTCCTTCACCATCATCAAATATGTGTCCACATTTTTCACATGCTATACTTTTTAATTCTGCATGTGCTCTGTGGTTATCTATTAGTCTTCTTTTTATTACTTTATCTGTGCATCCGCATTCTGGACATTTTGCTATTAATTCTTCAAATTTCATTTTTTTCACCTTTCATCGAATTTTTTACATATTTTTAGTATATAGTCTATTTTTTGTATTTGTTCTATCCATTCTTTTGGTATGTTTTCATATCCATAGTATATACCTGCTAATCCCCCGGCTACTGCAGCTGTTGTGTCTGTATCGTGTCCTAGGTTAACTGCTTTTAGCACTGCTTCTTTGTATGATTTGGTATTTGTAAGGCACCATATTGATGCTTCTAGTGTTGCTAGTACGTATCCACTGCTTGTTATTTCATCAACATTTAATGTATATATTTCATTGTTTATTATTCTTTTAAAGTGTTGGTTGAATTCTTCTTTGTATGTTTCATTGTTATTGTAGTATTCTGTTACTTCCATTATTGCTGATTTTATAACATCTTTTATTGAGTATCCTGGATTGTTTAATATTTTTAGTGCTATGTTTACATATATTCCGCAGGCTATTTGGCTTCTTGGGTGTCTGTGTGTTAGTGAGGATATGTTGTGGACTATTGGTATCCATTCTTCCATGTTTAAGTTTAGGTTTTTTATGTAGTATGCTACTGGAAGTATTCTCATTAGTGATCCATTTCCATTATCATGTGGTCCTACTCCACCGCATAGTAGTGCTGTTTCTCCATTTGCAAATTTTAGTAGTGCGCTTCTTGTTCCTATTCCTATATCGAATATTGTGTCTGTTGCTGTGAATTCACAGTCTGAATACCAGTATAGGAAGTTGTTCATCATATGTTCATAGTCTAATCCTTGTGTTAGGCTGTCTAATGTTGCAAGTGTTAAGCTTCCATCATCTGACCATGTTCCTACTGGTTGGTTGTGGATTCCGTATCCTTCTAAGTCTGTTACTGGTTCTTTTTCGAAATATTTTCTTGGTTTGAATTCGAATGGTACTCCTAATGCATCTCCAACAATAACTCCAAGTATTCCATCTTTGCATGACATGAAAATGTTCACCTTTTGAATATTCTTCTTATTTTATCTATTATTATTTTTATTAAAACTCCAACACCATGTGATACTGGATTTTTTGTTGAGCCATCTACATCATATCTGACTGTTATTGGAACTTCAACTATTTTTAGTTTGGCTTCTGCTGCATCTGCTAGCATTTCACTTTCAATTCCAAATCCTGTGTCTCTGAATTTGAAGCATTTGCATGTTTTTTTGTTGAATGCTCTGAATCCTGATTGTGAGTCTGTTATTTTTAATCCTGTTGTGATGTTTGTTGCGATGTCTAGTACTTGTTGACCTATTCTGCGATATGCTGGTGTGTTTTCTTCTGGTCCGTTCATGTATCTGCTACCGTTTACAAAGTCTGCACCATTGTTTATTGCTTCTATGAGTTTTGGTATTTCATTTGGGTTGTGTTGGTTATCTGCATCTATTGTTATTATAATATCATAGTTTAAATCTTTGATATAATCAAAGCCTGATTTTAGTGCTACTCCTTTACCCATATTTGTAGGGTGTTTTATTGTGTATGCTCCATTATCTGCAGATATTTGGCTTGTCTTATCTGTGCTTCCGTCATCTATTACTAGTATGTCATCTGTGTATTTTTGTGTTTCTTCTATAACATTTGCTATGCTTTTTTCTTCATTGAATGCTGGTATTATTGTTATTGTAGTCATGGTTTTTTTATTCTATTCTGTAGTAATCTTTCATCCATTCTACTGTTTTTTTAATTCCTTCTTCAGGTGGGACTTTTGGATCATGTTTTAAATCACGTATTGCTTTGCTGAAATCTATTGTTTTAACTTTTGTTGTGTATGCTTCTGGTTCTGTGTATGTTACTAGGCTGTCATCTATTCCTACTGCATCTAGTACCATATCGGAGTATTGTTTGATGTCTCTTTCCCATTCTTGTTTACTTCCTACATTGTAAACTTCTCCAGGGATGAAATTATCAACGATGTTTGCAAATGTGTTTGCAGTGTCTCCAACATAATCTATGATACGTTTATGTCCCATGTGCACACTGTATGGTAGTCCATGTAATGCTTTGTAAATGAATATTGGGATGAATCCTTTGTATGGGCTGTATGCTTCGTGTGGACCGTAACAGTTAACTGGTCTTACTCTTACTGTTTCTGTGTCAAACATTGTAGCACTGTTCATAACCATTAGTTCTCCTGCCCATTTACTTATTGCATAGTCATTCATTTGGTATGTTTGGTTTATTGGTTTGTTTTCCATTACATCTTCGCTCATTATTCCTTCGTAGTCGCCGTAGACTTCTGCACTTGAAAAGCTTATCATTCGGAATTTGAGTTTTTCTTGTAATCTTATCATATTTTTTAATCCGATTACATTAGTTTCCCATAGGTTTTCATAGTATCCTTCACCATTCCATCTACCGTATTCTGCAGCTAAATGATAAACATAATCGAATGGTTCGTTGTCTTCGAATATTCTTTCCATTTGACGATAGTTTCGAACATCTCCACGAACATAATCTTTGTATGAGTCACTGTATAAGTCTGCTTCTCCTTCATGATGTAATAAATCACAAGCTAATACTTCGTGTCCTCTGCTTCGTAGCTCGTTACATAAATTTGTTCCAATAAATCCACTACCACCAGTTACAAGTATTTTTTTAGATTCCATTTTCCAAATCTCCAATTATTATTATTTTTTTATTTGTATATTTCAGATAAATTATTGTTAAATTTATTTTCGTATTTGCTCAGGTTATCTGGTTTTGTTTGTTTTAAGAATTTCCATAAGCTTTGATATTGGTATTCTGTTATTATATCTTTTAATAAGAAGTTTTCATCTATTAGATTTTCTATTTTATTGTTTTTATCTTCTATTATATTGTATATTTCATTGAAATCTGTTTTTAAATCATTGATAATATTGTATAGTTCTTTTTTCTTGTTGTTTAGTTCAACAATTTCAAGGTTGAAATTAATATTATCGTTTCTCTCTCTGTCGAGTAGTTTTTTGGTTACGTCTACTCGGTGTTTCATTTTATTATAGTTTATGCGGAAGTTTTGTACTTCTTTACTTTTTAGTTCTAATTCCAATGCCCTATATCGTATGAGTTGTTCTGATAAATCTTGTTTTTCATGTACGATAGAAGATAATCTATTTTGGAGGTGTTTGTTCCTATTTTTTAGTTGGTTGTTTAGTTGATTAGCATTATTTAGTTCACTTTTTAGTGAGTCTATTTCTTCTTTTAATGCTGCTTTTGATTCATTAACCATTTTTTTATAGTTTTAATTCGTTTTGAATATAGTTTTTTAATTCGTCTTTTGCTTCATCGTCATCCATTGCAAATTCTAGGGAGCTTTTTAACCATTCTATACGGTTTCCAATATCATAAGATGTTCCATCGAATACTACTCCGTAAATTGAATCTAATTTTGTCATTGCGTCTGTTAATTGTATTTCTCCGCCTTTACCTGGTTCGGTGTTTTCAATGTGTTCGAATATGTCGCTTGTTAGAACATATCTTCCCATGATTGCTAAGTTAGATGGTGCTTCGTTTAATGATGGTTTTTCAACTAATTTGTTAATTTTATATACTCCGTTTTCTATATTGTCTCCGTCAATAATACCGTATCTTTCTATTTTGTGGTCAGGTACTTTTTCAACAGATATTGCTGATGCATTATATTTTTCGTAAACATCTATTAATTGGCGAGTGTTAGGTGTGTTTCCTTTAGTTATAGTATCTCCTAACATTACTGCAAATGGTTCGTCTCCAATGTGTTTTTCCGCACATGCTATTGCGTTACCTAATCCTTTTTGTTTCTTTTGTCTTACGTAGTATATGTCTGCTAAATCTGTTATTGCTTTAACTTCTTCAAGATAGTCTAGTTTACCTTTTTCTTTTAGGTGATATTCTAATTCAAATGATCTGTCGAAGTGATCTTCGATTGTGCGTTTACCTTTACCTGTTACTATTATAATATCGTCAATACCTGATTGAACTGCTTCTTCAATAACATATTGTATTGTTGGTTTGTCGTAAACTGGTAACATTTCTTTAGGTTGTGCTTTTGTAGCTGGTAGGAATCTTGTACCTAGACCAGCTGCAGGGATAACTGCTTTCATAAAAAAAATATTGCCTCCAAAATTTTTTATTTTATTTAAATTTATATTATTAATAGGATTTGTATAAACAAGTATAAAAATATTTTACTTAAAATCATTGCTATCAAGTTAAGGTTTTTTGTATTTTTTTCTTTTATTTTTCATT
>CAZJLS010000064.1:0-10040 GCA_964547125.1 uncultured Methanobacteriaceae archaeon
TCCTATAAACAAAAGGTCTAAAACCTACACCTTGAACAATACCTTGAACTAAAATCTTCCAACTTTTCATAAAAAATATTTTATCCTAATTATATAATTCTAAAAATAATTTTAATTATACTAATAAAAATATTATAATATTCAACAGTTTTAAAATTTTTTATTAGTGATTTTGATAGAATATTCACTTTACTTATTAGAAAGTCTAAATTTTTATAAAAATAAAAATAAGATATATTGAAATATTCTATTTATTTCAATATAACTATCATTAATTTAAAATATAAAATTAATTCATAAATTCATCTAAAGTTTTATGACCTTTTGCTATAGATTCATTAACAATATTATAATCAAGAATCTCTTTAATACTTGCACTATTTTCAAACATAGAGTAGAATGTATTTTCACCTAATAAAGTATAATTCCATTTTGAATCCATACGGTCTACTCCTTTAAGTTGATTTATCTTGTCCAAAGCATCTAATGTAGCAATTCTTTTTCGCTGAACATTTTCAGAGTTTATATCCTTATCTGATTTAGTTTCAACAATATAAATATCATTATTTATTTTAACAATAAAATCTGGATAATATCTCGCAAGTAAACCATCGTCACGAATATAAGTAATACAAGCAAAATCATGATAATATTCATTAATTTTCAAAAAAGAGTTAACATAACCATCATTATCCAATGCTTCAATAAAAGATTTTTCAAAACCTCCTTTATTTGAAGGATAAGGTAATTTAGGATAAATAGATTTACTAACATCAATAGAATAATTTTCTCTCATACGAAGTTTATCAACCTTTGAAAATGGTATTTTATCAACAACAGCTTCTTCAATACGAACATTATTCTGTAATTCATACATAACTCTGCTAATTTGCTTAGTGATGTGTTTTATAATACTGCCATCAGACATTACAAGAATGCGCCAATTTTCATTAATCATGGGATTAAATGGCTCATTAAACAATTTAGTACGTATGTATTCATCAATTACTCCAGTTATCTCAGCATTATTTACTTGAATCATTGGAAAAGCTTTACTGCTTCTACCTACATTCTGCAACATAGCATTAACATTATTTATAATTCTAGATAAAAATTCATTATAATTTTTAGCAGTAAAAATATCAGAACTCACATTATATTCACCAAATTGAGTTCTAACGGTAATTTCATGGGATTTAAATTTTTCCCCGCCTTCACCTTTAATCTTCTGCAATTCTTCTAAAGGAATTTTATAGGGTTCAAAATTATCAATAGAAACTCTTTCATTAGTTAAAATTTCTTCACTTTCTTGAATAATAAACGGCCAGTAAAAATCAAACTCTTCAAAATCATCTCTTAAAGGCACATTTATCATATCTCCCAAAATTTTATCAGGCTTTTCATCTTCAGTAATCTCAATAACTACATCATCATCAAGACTCTCCTCATAAAACTTAATAAAATTAGGATGCTCAATAATACTTAGTAAGTCTAAATAATTTTCAGGTTCTAACTTATTTTTCAATACTCGTCTACGATTTTCATACTTAACCTCATCATATTCATGTTCTCTCCACATCAAACGTAAACCTCTACCAATGGTCTGCTCTAATAATATTTCAGACTCAGTAGAACGTAATGGAACAATAACACAAATATTATTAACATCAAAACCTTCACGCAACATCAAAACAGAAACAATAATCTTAGGATTTTCATAATTATCAACATTAAATAAACGTTGCTTTATACTATTCCAATCATTTTCACTAACTTCTCCTTTCTTATTAGAATGTATCTCAACAATTTCATCACTGCTCAAACCTTCACTTTTGAAAAATTGAGTCACAAAAGGAGCAACTTTAGTATCTTCACACATAACTAACATTTTAGGATGCTTATTAACATCTAAATGTTTAAATTCATCTTCTAGAATCTTCAACTTTTTATAACCTGCACGAAGCATTAAACGTTGACCATCAGACAAACCAACAATTTTATTACCTTCACGCTCTGCCTTAAAATCAAGTTTAATAGAAGCAACTTCTTCACGACGATCAATAGCAATCATCTTAACTAAACCTTTATGAATAGCAGCACGTAAATTAAAATCAACAATAACATGCGGAAAATAATGTTTAACCTTCTTTTTACCACCACTATTACTATAAGGAGTAGCAGAAAAATCAATCTGTATAAAAGAATCCTTAAACTCACTAATCTTATTCAAACTCTTCTGCCATTCAACCTCAAACACCTCACCACCTCTCTTAAAAGTATGAATATGATGAGCCTCATCATTAATAACAACAAGTTTATCCAATCCTTTCAAATATTCAATTTCACTACCTCTTAAAAAAGCAGAATCAAGACTACTCAAATCATTACCACTAGCTTTACCTGGAGACACAGGTAAAACATTCTTCAAAACTTGTGCAGGATTATCTAAAGGAGAATCAATATCTACCTCCTCATCCTTATCAATTAATAAATGCCAGTTAGTAATAGCAACTAAACCATCCCCACATACTTTTGAAGAAATTTCATCTTTACAAGCAACAGAAGTCTGTAAAAAACCAAAAATTAGGTCACGATAAGCATCAGGAATAAATAACTCTTTAAACTTCATAAAATCAGATGTATTAAAGTCACGAACATTATCAACATCTTCTTTACCAAGAAAAGCATCAAGTAAACGATTATACACAATAATTCCTGGAGCAACAATCAAAAAATTCTTAGAAAAACGATTATCACTAGGATTTTTATAAGAATTCAAGTATTGCCAGAGCAATAAAGCATGCATAACCCAAGTCTTACCAGTACCAGTAGCCATCTTCACAGCATACATAGGATGATTATATTTTTCTTGCTCAATATTATCTAAATCCATCTCCTTCAATAATTCAGGATAAACATTTAAATACAAGTCCTTAACACTACTAACTCCTAAGATTTCATGTAAATAAATAATATTCAAAATAGCTTGCTTTTGACCTTCATGAAAGTTAATATCTCGTATATCACTAAAAGAAGGAGAAAACCAAAAACGTAACAAATCTTGTGTCACAGGAGAGACATTATCATACAAACTACCATCATCCCAAGCATTATTAACAACAGTAGTCAACTCACTAGTTAACTTAAGAGGGTTATTTTTAGTACCCATATTACTCATATTATCATTCTCCTATAGTAATTGTTGTAGCACTCTCAAAACCAAAAATATCAACAGCTTTAACACATATCACACGTGTACCCTCAACCTTAGGAACATTAATTCTAGCTTTATTTATAACACGATAAGGATCATTATCATTAGCAACATTTTCACGATAATCCTGCCATTTACTACGGAAAACCTCCCCATCATAATCAGGATCAATACTCCAATACTCAATTAATGCCAAAGGATCATCACTAATAATATCAGATAACTTTTTCTGGTTCTTTTCATCTAAAGGCAATGCATCAGGAGATAACAAAACATAATTATCCAATTCCACATTTAAAACCTCATTATCCTCATCATAATCTTCTACGATGGGATTTTTAACAGTCAAATATTGTAAAGATGAAAATCTCAATTTTCCAGACTGAATAAGTTTATTAGCTTTAGCTTTAGTTTTTAGCTGCTCTAATAAATCTGGAGGAATAACAAGAACTTTTAAATCAGAATCATCCAATTTATTAATAATATCACCAATATTCTGCACAAAATTCCAACCTAAAACAACAACTTTATTCCAACCCCCATGATATGTATTTCTCAACTTCTGAGCCTTAACTAAAGTATTATAACCTGTTAATTTAGAGGGAGAATCAACAAGAACCAAGGTATTTTTATCCTTAATGTATCCTAAATTAGTTCTAGTACTATTATCATTAATTGGTAAAGCACCATAAAGGTTTAAAACAACATGGGATAAATCACGTATGGTTTTAAATTCAGAAGTTTCATATTGCTCTTTTTGATAATCTCCAATAGATTGATATAAAAAAGGCTCAGCTTCTTGATCAATTAAACGCTTACGAGTTATCATTGTTGCAGGTTTACCTAAATCCGACATAATCCAACGTCTACCTAATTTCTCAGCAACTGTACCAGTAGTACCAGAACCCATAAAAAAATCAGCAACAATATCTCCTTCATTGGAAGAAGCTTTAATAATACGTTCTAATAATTTTTCAGGTTTTTGAGTTCCATAATTAACTGCTTGAGTAGAATTTCCTTTTACAACAGGAATCCTCCAGACATCTTCTGGAATCTTACCATCAACTGCAGAACTACCTCCAACATATTTTTTACCCCCTAGCACTCTAGGTGTTTCGTATCGTTTTTTACTTGCATCTAGTATTTCGACACGTATATCATCACCATTAAAAGTTTTATTTTTGGATTTTGAATAAAAAAGAATTACATCATGTTTTCGTGGAAAATAATCCTTACTTCGCCCAGGAGTATCTGGATAAAACCATATTATTTCATTAACAAAATTTTCTTTTCCAAAAATTTCGTCTAATATGGTTTTAATATAGTGCCCCACATGCCAATCAATATGAATATATATAGAACCATTATTTGATAATAATTCTTTCATAAGTATTAATCTTGGCACCATCATTTCTAAATAGCTCGCAGTTCCATTCTTCCAGGTATCTTTATATGCAAATTGTTCTATAACTGTTGGTTTTTGTTCTATATCGTTATCTGGTATTGATATTTTTGTTCTATAATCTGCTTTTGAATCAAAGGGTGGGTCTATATATATAAAGTGATTCAATTCTTTATGTTTGTTTAATAAGATATAATAGGATATATTATGAAAATAATTTTATGTGATTATTTTCTTGATTTTCCTATGAAAATGTAGTTATTTTAAATAAATATGGGATATGTATAAATCAATTATTAAGGAGACAGTGATTGTGCCAGAATCTTTAGTTGAAGAGTTGCCTAAAATTTTAAAAAAAGGAAAAAATGAAGCTCAAAAAATATTATCTGGAATATCTGAAAATCAGAGATTAAAACTACAAACAAACGAGTTAGTATTACCATCAAAAGATGATTCAGGTTATTTTAAATCTAAAGTTAAAAATATCAATGAAAAAACATGGTTTAATAAATTAATATATGGAGATAACCTATTAGCTATGCAAGCACTTCTTATAGGGGATGAATATAATCAATCAATGCGTGGAAAAATAAATCTTATATATATTAAGATGAATAGTTTTATATTTTATTCATTTAACTTTATTTATAAGATTTAAAACATATTATTAATTATATAAAATTTATTAGTTATAAGGAAGAGTTTTTATTTATGAGAAAAACATTAGAAGATTTGATAGATGGTAAAATTACTATCGAAAAATGTGAAAATATAATTAAATCCAAAAATATTCTAGATTTAGATCAACATATAAAATTTGATACAAATAGAAAACAAAGAACAGGCTTTCCAGAAGCAATATTATCTGACAGTAAAGATTATGATGACTTAGTTACAATTGCTAAAAATTATTTTGAAAAAGTAGATGGGGAGAATATATCATTATTATTTACACGTTTAAGTAAAAAACGTTTTGAAAAATTAGAAAAAGATTTAGAATATTTAAAAGAAGATTTCATTTTTGAATATGATGAAAAAGGAAGGATATTACGTATTGCTTCATCACCAATAGAAAATAATATTGTTAAGGAGTATGGTAAGGTAGGTATTGTAACTGCAGGAACATCTGATGTTAATGTTGCACAGGAAGCTAAAATAATACTTAATGAAGGGGGTTGCGAAGTTTTAACTTCATATGATATTGGTGTTGCAGGTATTCATAGACTCTTTCCTCAAATTGCTAAAATGATTGAAGAAGATGTTAATTGTATTATAGTATGTGCAGGTATGGAAGGTGCTTTACCATCTGTTGTTGCAGGTTTGGTGGATGTTCCACTTATTGCTGTTCCTACTAGTGTTGGTTATGGTGTTGGAGATAATGGTAAAACTGCATTGTTTGCTATGTTACAATCTTGTGCTCCAGGTATTGCAGTTGTTAATATTGATAATGGTTTTGGTGCGGCAGTATTTGCCTTAACTATGATTAAAAATAAGATAAATAAATAAGATTTTTTTTTTTTATTTGTGTCTTCTTTCAAATTCTTCAAATACTTCGTTTAAGTCCACATTTTTATATGCTAGTAATAGTAAGTTGTGGAATATTAAATCTACTGATTCATAGATTAGGTTTTCATCATTTTTTGCTGCGAGTATCACTTCTGCTGCTTCTTCCCCTATTTTTTCACATATTTTATCTACAGCTTTTTTTTCACTATCTTTCATTATTTTGGAGGTATATGAGTCAATAGGGTTGTCTCTTCTATCTTCTAATGTTTCATATACTTTTCTAATTATTGTTTCGTCCGCCATATTTTATTCCTTTCTGCTTGTTTTTATGGTTTCTGTTAATGCTATTAATGGGTGTTGATCATCATCAATAATATTTATGTCCTCAAATTTATGTATTCCTTGTGTGTCTGCTGTTCTTTCCATTCCTATTTTTATGTCTTTTCTTAGGTCAATTACATAGGAATCTATTTTATCATATCCTAATTTTACTGATGCTACTGCACGATGGTGTCCGTCAACGAGTATGTATCTATCTCCAGTTTTAACAACAATTGCAGGTTCTGCTAATCCTCTTTCTAGTTCATATATTCTTCCTTGGAGTTCATCAGCATATATTCTATCTTGGGTTGGTCTTAATTTTGTAACTGGCACATATTCTCTTAGTAGTTTTGTTTTTATGCTGTATAATTGTTCCATTGTGTTTTTGAAAACATTAACTTTGTTTGGTGTTGATCTTTCTATGTGGGATCGAACCATATCTGTGTTGGTTATGATTCCTTGTACTTGTTTGTCTCTGTTTATTACTGGTAGTCTTGATATTCCATGTCGAAACATTACTCTTGATGCATCGTTTATTGTCATATCTTCTTGAGCTACAGTAACTTCGTTTGACATTACTCCTTCTATTAAGTCGGCCCAATCTTTTAATAGTAAATCATATGCAGTTACTATTCCTTGTATTGCACCTGTCTCTTCATCAACTACTGGAAAACCATCGTGTCCTGTTTTTTTCATTATTTTAATTACTTCTTTACTTGGGGTTTTTGGTGTTACAGTTATTACATCTTTTGTCATATAGTCTTTTACAGTTGATTTTTCTTTATTATCTGCCCCTATCATAATTTTTTTATTTTCACACCTTTTTTTAGTTTTTTTTTATAATAGTTCTTTTATGATTTTAACGGTTTCTCCAGGGTCTGCTTTTCCACGGGTTAGTCTCATAACTTGTCCTACTAGGAAGTTTATTGAATTTTTTTGTCCGTTGTTATAGTCTTCTACTGCTTTTGGATTTTCTTCTATTGCTTGTTTTGCAGCGGCTAGTACTGCATCTTCTTCAACTACTCCTATTAGTCCTAATTCTTCTGCTATTTTTTCTGGATTATTTTTGTTATTTGGCATTTGTTCTATTATTCTTTGTCCTGCTTTTGTTGTTATTTTTTTATCTTGTAGGAGTGTTAGTAGTTCTATTATGCTTTCAGGACTTATTTCACTTTCTGTTAAGTTTATTTTGTTATATGTTAATACTCTTTTGAGTTCATCTCTCATCCATGATGCTGCGAATTTAGGATCTATTTTTTTAGCAACTTCTTCGTATGATTCTGCTAAATCTAGTTCTGATGTTAATACTTTTGCTGATTCTTCATCTATTTTATATTCTTCTTGGAATCTTTTAGCCTTGTTACTTGGTGTTTCAGGCATGATTTCTAATATTTCTTCTATTTGTTTGTCACTTATTTCCATTGGAGGTAAATCTGGGTCTGGTATGAATCTGTAATCGTCTGCATCTTCTTTTTTACGCATTGATACGGTTATCATTTGTGTTTCTAGGTATGCTCGTGTTTCTTGTTTTACTTCCATTCCTCTTTTAACTAGGTTTTTTTGTCTTACTACTTCGAATTTTAGTGCTTTATATGCTCCTTTTATTGAGTTAACGTTTTTCATTTCTACTCTGTTTCCACCATTGATTGAAACGTTAACATCTGCTCTCATGGTTCCTTCTCCACGTGCACCTTTACTGTATTGGAGGACTCTTATAAGTTCTTTTAGGAAGCTTCTTGCTTCTTCTGGAGATTTTATATCTGGTTCTGTAACTATTTCGATTAATGGTATTCCTGATCTGTTGAAATCCACAGTTCCTCTATCTGGTTTGTATTGTCCTGGATCTTCTTCTATGTGTATTTCATGTATTCTTATACCATTTAATTCTCCGTTTATTCCTATTGGTACACTAGTTCTTTGGTACCCACTTGATAAGTCAGGGTAATCATAGTGTTTTCTCATGAAGTAAACCATATTTTGATCTATTTCACAGTTGAGCATTAATGCAATCATTAAAGCATTTTTAATGGCTTTTTCATTAGTAGGGTATGGTTTTGCTCCTGGTTGGTTTAAACATACTGGGCAAATGTTTTCATTTGCTGGAGCTTCTTGGTAGTTTGTTTTACATTCGCAGAAAAGTTTTGATTCGGTTTCTAGTTGTACGTGAATTTCTAATCCACACATCATGTCTACATCAGATATAGTAATTCCTCCAATTATGGTTTATGTGTTTTTTTATTAATTATAAGATAAGATTTATAATTTAAGAATATTTTTTAAAATAATTATTATATTATAATTTCTTTTTGTTTTTAATTTATAATAAGTATTATTGATTTGTTAGATTTATTAGTCGTATTTGTTTTTAAGTGATTCTTTTATGTATCTTTTGATATATTTATCATATTCTGGTTTAAATTCGCTTTTTTCTTCTCCTAATAGATTTTTATCTGTGAATGTTCCTTTAAGTGTTCTTCCTGTCCATTTCACTTCTTCTTCTACTCTTTTACCGTATTTTGTTGCGAACATTTTAAATAATGGGAATTTTGTTATTCCGTTTGCCCCGCTTAGTATTAATATTCCAATGTTTGCTAGGTTATCTGTCCATGTTCCACATATGATTTCAATGTTTGGGAATTCTAATCTTATTGTTGCTACGATTTTTGCATAATATAGTGATGCTGGTTGGGAATTATCTTTATATTCTGTTTCTGGATGTGGGTTTAATGAGTAGAATATTATGCGGTCTATTTTGTGGTCTTTAATATATTGTTTTAAGTATTCGATATCTTCGTAGGTTTCCCCTAATCCTAAAATTATTGTTATTGCCTTTTTAAATCCTAAATCTGCAGCAGTATCTAGCATAGTGTTTATGTCTTTTAATGGTTTACTTGGACATATTTCTTTTTGGAGTTGGGGGTTTGCAGTTTCAACTGAACCTGTTATTCCTATTACTTCTTCTCCATATTCTTCTAGTTCGCTTGTTATTCCTGTATTTAACCATACTCCTTTACCACTTATATGGTGGATTTCTTCTGCTATGTTTTTAATTTCTTTTGTAGTGAATGATTTGTATCCTCCAGATAAGAATTCTATGTTCCAATTTAGACGTGTACACATTTCTACTTCGGCTAATATGTTGTTGACTCTTCGTCTAGCTTTTAATGGATCTTTTATTTTATTTTTTTGTGTACTCATATAACAAAATTTACAATCTCCTTTATCGCACCACCATGCTAAGAAAATTGCTCTTTCTAAACTTATTTCAGGTTTATGTTTTTTTAATGTTAATTTATTTGCTTTGTTAATTAGTTCTAAGGTGTATTGTGAGTCAAAAGTCATTATTTTAAGTTTTCCTTATTTTTGTATAATTTTTTGTATCTATTATATTTATATAATTTTAAAGATAGATATAATTTTGATTGAAATTTTCAATTTACAAAAAGTTTATATACTATGTAAATCATAATTGTATTATAGTTTGATGTATAGAAATTATAATAGTTTCTATTAAACTTTTTTAATTTATCGCATTGATTAAAAGCATGGGTATCATATGCCATCGTAGCTCAGTAGGTAGAGCGTTCGGCTGTTAAC
>CAZJLS010000065.1:0-6037 GCA_964547125.1 uncultured Methanobacteriaceae archaeon
TCTTTTGTTTTAATTTCTCTGTTATCTAAGTCAATTATAAATGGTAAAATTTCATCAAAATTTCCTATTATATTATCAGAGTCTCTATTATTAATTACCGTGTAAATTAAACTTTTAGATGAGAAAGTGAATTTATTTAAAGCTAAAATTGTGCTTGTTAAGAATAAATCATTAAGATTTATATTATTTGCATTGCAATATTTATTTAATTCTTCTTTTTCAATTTCTATAGTGCTGTTTACACATTTTCCTTCTTCTTTATTAAATTTATCTGGGTTTAATATGGTTGATTTATCTGAAATTGATAATAGTTTTTTATAATATTCTTGTGATTCATAGATTTTATTTTGGCTTAATTTTTCATTTTCTTTTAAATAATATTCAAATGTATCTTCTATATTTGAGGGGTTTTCATAGTTATAGATTTTTTGAAGGTCATTGAAGAAAATTTTAACTGAATAATCATCAAAGAGTATGTCGGAAAAATTTGTGAATAAAATTGTTTCATTTTCACTTTCAAATATTTTAAATGAGAATAATTGATTATTTATAAGATTAAAAGGTTTGATTTCTTTTTTAATAATGGTTTCATCAGTATTTTCTAATTGAATTATTGGAATATCTTCAATTTCAATATTTTCATTTAAGTTTAATTTTATTTCATTATTATCCTTGATTAATCTAGTTTTCATGTAGTTATGATGATTTATAGTTTTTATTAATGATTTTTTTAATCTATCAGTGTTTATATAATCATCAAATCTGTATAAGATTATATTATTGTGTTTTATGCTTTCTGTATTTTTATTACAGTCTTCAAATATTTCTTTTTGAATATTATTCAATCTTATTATTTTTTTATTTTTCATGAAAGTTAACCCCAAATAATTGTTTTAAAATATTAGTTAAAAATCTTTAAAATCTATTAATATAGTTTATTTGATATATTATTTTATAATATTATTAAATTTTTGGAATTAAAAATTTCATACAGTAGAAAAAAACTAAATTATAATTTTAAAAAAAGAGAATTTAATTTGGAATAATAAGTTCAAAACTATTTAATCCAATAATCTTATTATATTTAACTTCATCAGTAATGAAATCATCTCCAATATTTTCAAGAATATTCTCCTTTCCATCATCTTTAATATTAATTTTCACATTATCTTCATATTTAATTAATAAAACTTCCATATCCACATTATTTTCATTATATTCGAATACTTTATCTATAATATTTCGTATAATGTCACAATATTCATTATTAATTTTTAAAGTTTTCATATGTTTTATGAGTTCTTCACTCATTTGGATTTTATTATCTGGTTCAATTTCATAATTTCTAGTATTGGGTATTAATTCTTCATTAATGAATAAAATACCTTTATACTTACTTTCTTTTCTCTGATTAAATTTAATTGCAATGTATGTTAAAAATAATGCTAATGCACATCCAAATGAAAATGATAACCATATAATATTTGTTCCTATAACTGGTAAAAGGAACATTGTAAATAATACTGGTCCAATCACTATACTTACAAAGGATAATATTCCAGATAAAATAATCTTTTCAATAGATTCATAATAGAAAATCAAAAGTGTAACTAAAGCTTGAAGTATGAATGTTATTGAAAATAGTCTTAAAGCATTAACATATGTTACAATATTACTATTTCCACTATGAATATTATAAAGACCTAAAAATGTTTCAGGACTTATAATTAAGAATAATGTAAATGCTATAGAACAACCCAACATTACAATTACAGATCTTTTAAATAAAAATTTAACATTTTTATAATCATCTTGTGAATAATAAATTGGTGTTAATGAAGTTAAGGATTCTACAAAACCAACTAAAACAATACTAATAACTAACAATGCATCTTCACAAATAGCATACATTGAAAGACCAGGATCATGGAGTGTTCTAGTTAAAACAAAATTCATAAAATATGCTACAATTACAAAACATAATTCAACACTTGCACCTGGAAATCCAACCTTACAAATATTAATAAACTTCCCAATTTTTGATTTGATTGTGCCTGTTATGCGAACAAATTTAAATGTTCTATTTTTATCAAAGAAATACTTGAAAATTAAAATAGCACTAACAGAATATCCAATTAATGAAGCAAGTGAAGCACCAGCTACCCCTATTTTAAAGTAATATAAAAATATAACATCTAATACAATATTTATAATATTTGCAACAATAATAATAAAAGATGCGAATTTAGCTTTTTTATCAACACGAATAAACTGTGTGAGAATGGAAACAAAGCAAGTAATTGGAATATTAATTAATAAAAAAGGCAAGTAATCTCTCATATAATGAATAGTAGCAGGTGTTGCATGTAAAGAGGTCAAAACAGCTTCAACATCTAAAAAGTTAAACAAAGTAAATATTATCGAAACTACCATTACTGAAATAACAGATAATGTGAAATAAGCATTACCTTCCCTTTCTTTAAATTCGGCCTTTTTATTTAATGAAATAATTTGCCCACCTAAACCAAACATCCACTCTAAAACTGGAATAATACTAATAAGTGGCATTAAAAGTTGAATAGCGCCTAATGCATTTGTATTGATAAAAGTTGAAATAAATATTGAATCAAAAATAGCAGTTAAATTTCCAGCCATACAAATAAGTGTAGATGGAATGATTAGTTCATATAATTTATGTTTTGCAATATAACTTTCCATACTTATTAATTCTCCCTAAAAATAGAATCTAAATTTATTTATGGTGAGAATATTTAATTTAAAAATTAAATAAAATATCTATTTATTAATATACTTTTTTTTATATTAATTAATTATTATAAATTTTTTTAAAATTAATAAATATACTAAATTTTGTAATTAATTTTAAGATTTTTCAGGTCGTAATGTTAGAATTAAAGGAACTATAATGAGAATGAGGGTTATTATTGCTTCAATTAATAATGTTGAGAAGTTATTTTCTAAAATTAAGCTGTAGATACCTGTAATCCATATAACAAATAGGATAATTGGAATTAAGTATTTTATAAGTATTGTCCAATATTTGCCTAAATTTATTTTAGATGTGTCATTTATAATTTGTAATAAATCATCAATTTTATAATACCATCCAAATATTATGCATTGGCAAATAATACCGAATAGTATTGCAAATTGATTAATAAAACTATCAAAGATTGTTAGAATATAATTTCCTGAACCTGTTGCAAATATTAAGCTGAAAAGAAAACCTATTAAGCATAATATGGTGGATGCTTTACTTCTTGTTATATTAAATTTATGTGAAATACTTAATGATAATGGTTCTAAGTATGAAATTGTTGTTGTTATTCCTGCAAAGAATACACATAAAAAGAACAAAGGTCCAATAATATAACCCATAAAACCCATACTATTAAAAACAGTTGGGAATGCAATGAAAATTAAACCTGATCCTTGTGTTACAACGTGGCCTACTGGTAAGTTTTGTGTAAATGCCATAAAGCCCAGTATACTGAAAACACCGAAGGCTGTGAAAACTTCAAAGCTACAATTACTTGCAACTACTGTTAATCCGTCTTTTATTAAGTTTGAGCCTTCAGGCAAATAGCTTGTATATGATATGATGACTGCAACTCCTAAGCTTAAGCTAAATAGTATTTGGCCGAAGGCAGCTAGCCAAACATTAACATCTAAAAGCATATCCCATTTTGGTTGAAGTAGGCATGAATAACCTAAATTAGCACCTGGGAGTGTTAAAGAAAAAGCAACAATGAATATCATTATTATTATGAGTGCTGGAATTAGAATCTTTGTTACACGACCAATTCCTGAATTTAGGTCTGTTTTACTTATTTTCCAGATAATTATCCATATTGCTACAAGTGATCCAACTACTGGCCAGGATATTATAGATAATGCTGATAGATTGTTTTGGCTCTGTAGGAGTGTTACTGTTAGGAAGTTACTTGGATTACTGCCCCATGCTTTAAATATGCTTAGGAATATGTAAATTAAATCCCATCCAACTATACATACATAGTAGCATAGAATTAAGAATGCTGTTAGTGATACGAACCATCCGAGTATTTCAAATCGAGATTTTATTTTTTTTAAAACTTCTGAAAGACTAGTTTTAAATTTGAAACCTATACCATATTCTAAAAAAATAAATGGTATGCCTAAAATAAGTATTGCGCATAAGTATGGTATTAAAAATGTTCCGCCTCCATTAGTGTATGCAACGTATGGATATCTCCAAATATTACCTAAACCTATGGCTGCACCAATCATTGCCATTAGAAATGATAGTCTACTGTCCCATTCTATATTTTTTTCTTCTTGTGTCATTTTTTAACAACTAGTCTTTTATTGTTTTTTATTTTTATATTGAATTTATATATTTATTTTTTTTTATGCGAAAGGTTTATATATTTTATAAACAAAGTTTAATCTACAATTTAATTGAGGTGTATTATAATGGCAGAATATAAGTGTAAAATATGTGGCTATACCTACGATGAAAATAAAGGCGAACGCAGAAGAAATTTAGCACCTGGAACAGTCTGGGAAGATGTTCCTGATGATTTCAAATGCCCATTGTGTGGTGCACCTAAAAAAATGTTTGAAAAAGTTTAAAAGAGTTTTCACACCTTTTTAAACTTCTATTTTTTTTATATTTTTTCAAATAAGTTTGGATTTTCAAAGTACTTAACTATTGTGTCATTAAAGAGTTTAAGATGATATCCAAATACAAACATATGATTTACAGTAATTGAAATAGGTATTTTACCTTCACTATATCTTCCCCAAGTAATTAATGGTTGTATTTGATGTGGTGTTGCTATCATATTGGTTAATGAGTCGAAGTGCATCCATGGAATACATGAAAAATTAGCAACAGGTTCATCATCTCTTTTTAAAGGTTCAATATCGTACCTGTTTTCTTCAAGATTTTCTTTTAAATTATTAACGTATTTATTCCATTTTTTCAAGTTTTTATATTCTGATATTGGTTTTACTCGTATTTCAGTTATTGTTTTATCTTCTTTTAGTATGGGTGTTACTGCATCTAATTTTTCATATTCTATTATTTTATTGTTTATTATTCTTCTTTTCATTTCTGGAACTGAGTTTATTCCTTCAAGCAGTATTGCAAGTGAAATATTGAAAAAAGATAAGTCTTCTTCTTTTGCATAGTCATATGTTTTAGTTGCATTTACTTTAAAGGTCATTTGGTATCTTGTGGTGTGGAAATCATTAAATGGTAGATTTTCCACTTTTTCTTTTATGATTTTTTTGTCGTACATTTTTTTTTAGAATTTATTTTTGTCTAATTTTTTTATTTCTCTTGCTGGATTACCTACTACAAGTGCATAGTCTTCTACATTTTTTGTCACAACACTTGATGCTCCAATTATTGCATGTTTTCCTATTGTTATTCCCGGTAGTATTGTTGCACCTGCTCCAATCCATGCACCTTCTTTAATTAATATTGGTTTGCATGTTAATAATTGTCTATTGTATTCATCATGATTATTAGATAAAAGTTGAACATTAGCTGCAAGCATAACATTATCCTCAATTGTTATACCTCCACGTGCCATTAAAAGTGCATTACTATTAATATAAACATTATCTCCAATATTCAAATGTTTAAATGCTGCACCTGCAATTGGTGACATAATCGTACTGTTTTCACCAATAGTTCCAACTAATTGTTTAACTAAATTTCCATATTCTTCTGTTGTAGGTAATGTATGATTTATTTTAAATAATAATTCTAAACTTTCATTAGCCTCTTTTAATTCATCTTCTGTTAATTTATTCATATCCACTACTTCATAATCCATACTTTTTTTCACCTATATTAATATGTTTTAATATAAATTATTATTAAAATTAAATATAAAATTAATTGGTGTAACCGTTTATGGTGGAAATGAATTTAAAATCTAAAATGATAATGTTTGTATTTATGATTTTTTTCATGATACTATACATGATATTATTTGGAAGTAAAAATGGGGCAATAGGAATA
>CAZJLS010000065.1:6047-9993 GCA_964547125.1 uncultured Methanobacteriaceae archaeon
AAGCGGTATATAATTTAGCCAAGAGCGTAATGAGGGAAGACTATGGGGCAATAGGAATAACAATCATCTTAGCTACATTTATGAATTTAGGTAATGATTTATCATATAAACCTAAAACATCATTTTTTAAAGTTTTAATATTATTACTAGTTTTAGGCATAGCTTCTTTTTTAAACAATCCCATCAGTATTTTTGCATGTGTTTTAACATTTATTGTTGTGTTTATAACTACATTTAGTTCATATAATCTATTTGGAACAGATGTGTATTTACCATTTTTAATGTGCTACTTTATGATGCTATGCATCCCTATTAGTATTGATGAGTTACCTTTAAGATTAAGCTCCTTAGTTTTTGGAGCAGTAGTATATGTAGGTTTTAACATTATCATAAATAAGAAAAAAGATTATAAATTATCAAATGCCACAATTAACAAATTAATTGAAGAGCTTAATCATGGAATTGATTTAAAATTAAAAGGAGAAAAGATATATAAAAAAGATTTTAAAACCGTAGATGGTTTCTATTCAAGTATCTATAATAAATTTGAGTATAAAATTTTCCCAAGCCAAAAACATGTATCTATTCTAAATATAGTTAAAGCATTCCAATACATTGGATGGATAATATGTGACTATAATTTAACAGACAATGAGTTAAAATATATTAAAAAACTAATATCTGATATTAAATCCATAGAAACTGAAGATATTTATAATAATATCCCTATTGAAACCAATGAAATGAACCTTGTTTTGTTAAATTTAGAAATTATCTCATATGAAATTAAAAATAAAGATTTAATTAAAGAAGAGATAATAGATAAAAATTATGCTCGAAATTTAATTAAACCCATAATAAAAAGAGAATTTTCTTTTAGATCTGCTAAGTTCACCTTTGCATTTAAAATGAGTGTTGTTTTAACAATATGGGAAGTTTTAACTTTAATATTCAATCTGCCTTATAGTAAATGGTTATATTTTGTCTCAATTCCATTAATGTTACCATATGTTAATGATTTTGCATACTCAGCTAAATCCCGTATAAAAGGCACAATTGTTGGAGTGGGATTTTTTGCCCTAATTATTATAATATTCCACAATATTAATATTACACCAAATACATTCGTACTTTTAGTTTTAATAGTTTGTATGTTTGGTATGATTTACACACTTGAAAATAAATTCTTAATGACCATATTTACTACTATAATGTCTGTTACAATATCTTTAAACTATATTCCTATAGAAATGGCAATGTCATTAAAAATATTATGGGTAGTTTTAGGTGCAATAGTAGTTGCTATAATTAATTTAGGATTTTTACCATATTCTGTTGAAAAAGAAACAAAAAATAATCTAAAATTAGCTTATAAGTTCAATAAAGACTCTATCACTTTAATTAAAGATAAATGTAATGGAGTTAAAAATTTCCATAAAACAAGCCTACTAGTTATAAGTAACATTATAGGTGAAAATATTGAAGTTACAGAAGAAAATAAAGAATTATACCTATTACAAAAAAAGATTACAGATATCTCATATTTTATTGCAAATTATATAGATATTAATGGAATATCTGTTAATTTAAAAGATAATATACTTAATATTTTAGATGATAATGGTGAAGTTGACAAAAATTTAAATGTTAAAGATAGGATTATTTCATATTCTACTAAATATCTTAAGGATTTACTTGAAAAAGAAGAAATACTCTTTAAAAATTAAAAAAAATAGAAAAAAAAGAGGATTATAAAATTAAATTTTTATAATCCAAAGAATAGGTATATTATAAAGACAACAAACATTATCCAAACAAGATAATTTAACTCTTTAGCTTTTCCACTTGCAACTTCAGCAATAGTGTAAGTAATAAATCCAAATGCAATACCTAAAGATATGGAGTAAGTTAAAACCATCATAATAATGGTCATAAATACTGAGGCAATAATAGCGGGACTTTCCCATTCAATATCTTTAATTTGGATAAACATTAAAATACCTACAGTTACAAGTGCAACAGTTGTAACAGATGATGTGAACAATGCAAGAATAGTTGGAGCTAAAAATACTGAAAGTATGAAACAGATTCCTGTAACAAATGCAGTTAAACCTGTTCTTCCACCAAGCCCAATACCTGTTGCACTTTCAACATATGCAGTTAAAGTACTTGTACCGAAAATAGATCCAATAATTCCAGCAAGAGCATCACTTGTAAATGCTTTATCAATTCCTTCGGTTGTACCATCTTCTTTTACAAATCCACATTCTTTTGCAAGAGGAATTAAAGTTCCAGTAGTATCAAAGAATGTAACGAATAATAATGAGAAAATAATCATTATTAAATTAGGAATATTTGTAAACAACTGACTAAAACCAGATAAAAATCCTGCAAAAATTGAAGTATCAAAACTAAAACTCACAAATTCAGTAGGAATACTAGGCATAGTAACAATACCAGTACCAAAACCAACTAATGTGAAAACTACACCTAAAATAGCAGTTATAACTAAACCGATAAATACTGATGCAGGAACATTTCTAACATATAAAACTAAAGTAATTGCAATACCAATTAAAGCAAGAATAACTGGTGCAGAAGCAATAGTTCCTAAACCAACAATAGTTGAAGGATCACTTACAATAACTCCAGCATTACTTAAACCTAAAAATGCCAGGAAGAAACCAATACCTGCCCCAATAGCAAGTTTCAAATCAGTAGGAATAGCATTAAGAATAGCTTCTCTCAATCCACTAATTGTAATAAGTAAAAAGAGGATGCTGGATAAAAATACTGCAGCCAATGCAGTTTCCCAAGTATTACCCATTCCTAAAACAATAGTATAAGTAAATAAAGCATTTAATCCCATACCTGGAGCTAAACCAATTGGTAATTAGCAATAAGCCCCATAACTATACATGCAATACCTGATGCAACAGCAGTTGCAAAGAATATTGCAGTAGGTGACATTCCAGTTTCAGATAACATTCCTGGATTTACACCTAAAATATAAGACATTGCAAGAAAAGTAGTAATTCCAGCAATGATTTCCGTTTTAACATTTGTATTATTTTCATTAAGTTTGAATAATTTATTTAACAAAACAAATTAACCTTCCAAAAAAAACATAAGAAAAATATTTTTCCTTATATATAATGATTTAACATTATAAACTTATAAGTTTTAATAAAAAATTTTCCTAAAAAAATATGAAAAAAAGATAAGTAAATGTATATGTAATGATATAAAAATCTAAATTATTCAAAATTATAAAAATATAAGATAAAAAAATAGTATGAAATTTAAAATATTTAATGATTTATCATATCAAAGCCATGTTTTCTAGCAACAAAATTCAAAGCTAATCTATTTTCATATGATAAATTAATTTCTTTTATAATCTTATCAGAATTTTCTTTAAAATTAAGATATTCTCTAGCAAATGATAAACTAATACAAATAATTTTATCAAAATCTAAAATTACTTCATCTTCATCTATTGAATCAACAATAGTTTCAGTAGAATTTAAACCTGTAAATGAATCGGATAAATAATTATCCATTTTAATAATATTAATAAAAATTCACCTTAATTATATAATTTATCATGATTAATAATACAGAATTCTCTATAATTCCATAAACATATTATCATTATAGTTTATTAGCTTAAATACTTTTTGGTATTCATGCATAATAACTCCAAAAATCAATAACATTACTATTAAAAATATCAACACTAAAACCAAACATAAATTAACCAAGTTAAGTATACCGTTCGACAATTAACAAACAAATCAATATTATAAATTATTCAATATACAAAATAATCTATTAAAAGTCAACACCCACTAAATTTTAAAAAGATTTTACCCTATATAAAATTCAAATTAATCTTAATTTTAATGTAATTTATATAAAATTTTTATCTTTTTTTATACATTAT
>CAZJLS010000066.1:0-9559 GCA_964547125.1 uncultured Methanobacteriaceae archaeon
GTGGTGACCACTCCGCTATGGTTAGCCGTTATGGTTTAAACTTATGCAGACAATGCTTCAGAGAAGTTGCCCCAAAGATAGGTTTTAAAAAATACAACTAAATATAATAAAGTTACGAAAAAGAATTTTTTACGAATTAATTTAAAAAATTAAAAAAATTAAAGGTGTTTATAAAGTTATGACTCTTATGGATCCTCTTGCAGATGCTTTAACTAATATTAGAAACAATGAATTGCAAGTAAACAGTCATTGTACTATTAGTCCTGCTTCTAAATTAATAGGACAAGTTTTAAGCACAATGCAAAAAGAGAATTATATTGATGAATTTGAGTATATAGACGATGATAAGGCAGGAAAATTCGAAGTAGAATTAGATGGTAACATTAACCAATGTGGTGTTATTAAGCCTCGTCACGCTGTAAAGAAAGACGAATTTGAGAAATTTGAAAAAAGATATTTACCAGCAAAAAATTTCGGTATCTTAATAGTCACTACTCCAGAAGGTATTATGACTCACAAAGAAGCTAAAGAAAGAGGTATCGGTGGAAGATTGTTGGCTTATATGTACTAAATGGTGATTATATATGGTATTATCTGCAGCAATTAATGAGGTAATTGATATTCCTGAAGGAGTTGAAGTAACACTCAACCAAGAAGGCGCAGCTACTAATGTTAATGTTAAAGGGCCAAACGGTGAAACATCACGTTTATTTAGTTACCCTAATGTAAATATTAATGTTGAAGATAGTAGTGTGGTTATTGATTCCCAATTCCCTAAAAAAAGAGATAAAGCTATGCTAGGTACAACTCGTTCACACATTAGTAATATGATTACTGGAGTTACCGATGGTTTCACTTACAAAATGAAAATTATCTATGCTCACTTTCCAATGACTGTTAAAGTTAACGGAGATATTATTAATATAGATAACTTTATTGGAGAAAGAGCTCCTAGAACTTCAAAAATCGTTGGTTCCGCTAAAGTTAATGTTAAAGGTGATGAAGTAACTATCACTGGTGTTAATAAAGAAGATGTTGGTCAAACCATGGCTAATTTGGAACAAGCTACAAAAATTATGGGTAAAGACCCTAGAGTCTTCCAAGATGGTATTTATTTAATCAGCAAAGAATAAGGATGATTATTTATGAGTAGAGCAAAATTTAATAGACAAGAATATGCTAGATACAAAAAACTAGGCACTGACAAATGGAGACGTCCTAGAGGTAAAACTAGTAAAATGAGAAGATACGAAGCTGGTAAACCTGCTATGCCTTCAATAGGTTATGGTTCTCCAAAAGCTACAAGAGGTTTACATCCTTCTGGTTATGAAGATGTTCTTGTTAAAAATATGAAAGAACTTGAAAATATTAACCCTGAAACTGAAGCAGCTAGAATTAGTGCTTCCATAGGTGCTAGAAAAAAACAATTAATGATAGAGAAAGCATCTGAATTAGGAATAAAAGTATTAAATAAAAATATTAATAAAAGTCGAATAAAAAGTGAAAACTAAATTCATACTTACATTAAAAATTTGAGTTATTTAATATTAATAAAATTAGAAATCTTATTGGGCGTTAGAATGGAATGGTTTGGGATTATTGAGCACAGTCTTTAACCTCGGAATCAAACTCCATCTAATAAAATAAATAAACCTTCAATAATGAAGGTTCATTTTTCTAACACTTTATTAATAATAAATTTATTTCTAAAATTTAAGGGAAAAACTAAAAGTTTTTAAAAAATTTAAAAAAATAAAAATCTAAAATTTAAAAAATTTAAAAAAATAAAAAAATAAAATTTAAAAAATTTAAAAAAATAAAAATATAAAATTTAAAAAATTTAAAAAAATAAAATGTTCGGAGTATATTCAATATGAATCTTAAAACCCAAAAAAGATTAGCTGCTAGCATTTTAAAAGTTGGAGTTAATCGAGTATGGATTGATCCTGAAGAAATCGAAGAGGTTTCAAGAGCACTTACTAGAGATGCTGTTCGTCAATTGATCAATCAAGGTATTATCAAAGCTAAACCTGAAAAAGGTATTAGTAGTTACAGATCTAAAAAAATTAAAGAACAAAAAGCTAAAGGTAGACGTAAAGGAAGAGGAAGCATAAAAGGAGCTAAAAATGCTAGAACTCCTAAAAAAGCAGCCTGGATGACTACAATCAGAGCTTTAAGAAAAGAATTAAAAGATATGCGTGATACTGAACAAATCGACCCTACCACATATCGTAAATTATATAAAATGGCTAAGGGTGGAGCTTTCAGAAGTAAATCTTACATGAAAACCTACGCACGTGACCATGAATTACTTAAATAATATTATTGGAGGAATAAAACTTGGCACACGGATCAAATTATAAAGTAGCATTCAGAAGAAGAAGAGAAGGAAAAACTGATTATGCTCAAAGATTAAACCTAGTTAAACTTGACACTAACAGATTAGTTATTAGAGTATCTAATGCTAATGTTATAGTTCAAATTGTTAAAATAGGTGAAAATGGTGATGAAACTGTTGTTTCAGCACACAGTAAAGAACTTAATAAATTAGGTTGGAAAGCAGGAAACAAAAACACAAGTGCTGTTTATTTAACCGCTTACTTATGTGGTAAAAAAGCTTTAGCATTAGGTATTGAAGATGCTATTGCAGATATTGGTTTAAAATCTCCTATTGTAGGTTCCAAAATATTTGCAGGAGTTAAAGGCGCAGCTGATGCAGGTTTAGAAATACCATATGGTGAAAAAGTTATTCCTAGTGACGACCGTATTAATGGTCAACATATTGCAGATTATGCAGAATCATTAGAAGATGACGAAATTAAAGCTAAATTCAGCAAATATTTAGAAAACGGTTTACAACCTACAGAGCTACCAGCTCATTTTGAAGAAATAAAAAATAAGATAGATAATGAGGTATAAAACTATGAGTTTTGATGTAGATGAATGGGAACCTACAACTAAAATAGGTCATCAAGTAAAAGAAGGTATTATTACTGATATTGATGAAATCATAGGAAAAGGTTTACCTATAATGGAATTAGAAATAGTTGATGCTCTACTTCCAAATCTTGAAGAAGAAGTAATGGATGTTAACCTAGTTCAAAGAATGCACAAATCTGGAAGAAAAGTAAACTTCAGAGTTATTGTTGCTGTAGGTAACAAAGACGGTTATGTTGGACTAGGTCAAGGTAAAGCTAGAGAAGTAGGTCCAGCTATTAGAAAAGCAGTTGATAATGCTAAATATAATATTATTAAAGTTAGAAGAGGTTGTGGAGATTGGGGTTGTGTTTGTGGAAGACAACACACTGTACCTTTCAAAGTTACTGGTAACACTGGTAGTGTAGATGTAACTTTAATCCCAGCACCTGCAGGTGTAGGTTTAGCTGTTGGTAATGTTGGTAAAACAATTTTATCTCTTGCAGGTATTCACGATGTATGGAGTAGTGCTAGTGGTCAAACTCAAACAACTGTTAACTTTGCATTCGCTGTATTTGACGCTTTAAAAGAATTAAGTAAAGTAAAAGCAACTGATGCTCAACTCAAAAGCATGGGTGTGCTTTAATTAATTGGTGATAATTATGTATTTAGTTATAAGAGTTAGAGGAACTACTGGTGTTATTCGTAAAATTGCTGACACTCTTGACATGTTAAATCTCACAAGAATAAATCACGCAGTTTTAATCGAAGAAAATCCAAGTATGGATGGTATGCTTCAAAAAGCAAAAGATTACATCACTTGGGGAGAAGTTGACAGTGAAACTGTCACAAAATTACTAGAAAAAAGAGGAAAAATTGTAGGTGGAAAAAAATTAACCGAAGAATACATTAAAGAAAATACAAAATACTCTTCATTCGAAGAATTAGCTAACGCTTTAATGAATTCTGAAATCAAACCAAAAGATATTGATATGAAACCTGTATTCCGCTTACACCCTCCTAAAAAAGGATATGAAGGAATCCGCCTTTCAATTAATGAAGGAGGATCTCTAGGTTACAGAGGAGAAAAAATCATAGACCTTGTTGAAAGAATGTTTTAAAATATATTTGTTGGTGTAGAATATGATTCGTAAAAGTCGTAAAATTAACAAACAAAGAGGATCCCGTACTATTGGTGGGGGATGTAGTGAAAAACGTAGAGGTGCAGGTAACCGTGGAGGTCGTGGTTTAGCTGGTGCAGGTAAACAACACTGGACTTGGACAGTAATACATGACCGCAACCATTTCGGAAAACACGGTTTTAAAAGACCTCAAAGAGTCACTAAAAAGAAAATAAAAGTTGTTAACCTAAGTTTCTTAGATTCAAAATCAGAAGAATTAGTAGAACAAGGAATAGCTTCTAAAGAAGGAAACTCAATAACAATTGATGTAACTGATTTAGGTTATGATAAAGTTTTAGCTAAAGGAAATCTAACAAAAGCTTTAACCATTAAAGCTCCTGCATTTTCAGCATCTGCAATTGCTAAAATTGAAGAAGCTGGTGGAGAAGCAATAGAAATTTAAAAAATTTAAAAATTTTTTTTCATTTTTATTATATATACTTTCTTTTTAGTTTAAAAAAAGTAAAAAACTATCATAATGAGGAAAAAATAACATGTCAGTTTTAGAAGTTTTCAAACCAATATTTAGATTACTTCCAGAAGTTAAAGCTCCAATCCACAGAGAGGGTTTTAATGAAAAACTTAAATGGACAGCTATAATATTGGTATTATATTTTATTTTAACTCAAGTACCATTATATGGTTTGAGCAGTGCAGCAGTTGATCAATTTTCCCAACTACGTGCAGTAATGGCAGGTAGTTTTGGTTCTATCTTAACATTAGGTATTGGTCCTATTGTTACAGCATCAATTGTACTTCAACTTTTAGTTGGTTCTAAGATTTTAAAACTTGATTTATCCTCACATGAAGATAAAGCAATGTTCCAAAGTACACAAAAACTTTTAGCTATCTTATTTACAATATTTGAAGCAGCAGTTCTTGTGTTCACTGGAAGTTTAATGCCAATAGATAATTCTTATCTTGGTCTTTTAATATTGCAATTAGTTATTGGGGCAGTATTAATAATTTACCTTGATGAAGTAGTATCTAAATGGGGTTTTGGTTCAGGTGTTGGACTATTTATTGCAGCAGGTGTTGCAGAAGAAATTGTTGTAGGTACATTTAATTTCTTACCATCACCAACAGATCCAGGTTTATACTCTGGTATGTTACCTCAGTTCTTCCAATCTATTGCTGCAGGAACTCCAAATCCTGGAATACTCTTACCATTACTTGCAACTATAATTGTTTTCTTAGTTGCATCATATGGTGAAAGTATGCGTGTTGAAATCCCAATTTCTCATGGTTCTGTAAGAGGGCATGGAAGAATTAGAGGTTCAGTAGGTAAATACCCATTAAAATTCATATATGCAAGTAACATGCCAGTTATTTTAACAAGTGCATTACTTGTGAACGTATCTTTATTAGCAAGTATTTTCCAAAAAGCAGGAATACCAATTCTTGGTACTGTAGAACATGGTCAAGCAGTAAGTGGTCTTGCACTATACTTATCAACACCATCAGGAATTAGTTTACTATGGACAAATCCATTAAGAGTAATAATTTATGGTCTGTTCTTCCTTGGTTGCTGTGCATTATTCAGTTGGCTATGGGTTGAAATTAGTGGTTTAAATGCTAAAGAAGTTAGTCGTAAACTTTATGATTCCGGTATACAAATACCTGGTTTCAGAAGCAGTAAAAGACAATTATTCAAAATAATGAATAAATATATCCCAGCATTAACAATTCTTGGAGGTTTATTCGTAGGTATATTAGCATTTGGTGCTGATTTTACTGGAGCTTTAGGTGGAGGTACTGGTGTATTACTTACAGTAGGTATTATATATAAACTGTATGAAGAAATGGCACAAGAACAACTTATGGATATGCATCCAGTATTAAGAAGATTCTTAGAATAAATTAAATAAATATTATTTGAGGAGAAAATTTAAAATAAAAAAATAATTCAAAAAAATATTTGTTTTATATTTTTTTTAAGAAAAAAATATAAAGAGGAAAAAACATTATTTTTTTTCCATTTATATATATTTATCTTGAAAAATAAGAAAAAACATTATTTTTTATTTTTAATAGTAAGGAGTGATATTTTTGAAACTTGTAGTTTTAACTGGAATACCAGGTTCTGGAAGTACCACATTATTAAATAAAGCTTTAGAAGAAGTAGATTATATCCATATTAATTATGGGGATGTAATGACTGAAATAGCAATTGAAGAAGGATTAATTGAAGATCGTGATTCATTAAGAAAATTAGCTCCAGAAGTTCAAAAAGATATTCAAAAAAGAGCAGGTATAAAAATCAAAGAAAAATCAGAATCAGATAATGTGATAGTTGATACACACTGTACAATTAACACGCCATCTGGTTTTTTACCAGGATTACCAAAATGGGTTTTAGAAGGTTTACAACCAGATAGTTTTGTACTTGTAGAAGCTAATCCTGATGAAATATTATACCGAAGATTAAATGATGATACAAGAAACCGTGACATTGAAAAAGCAAAAGATATTCAATTACATCAAGAAATGAACCGTGCGGCATCAATGGCATACGCAACTTTAACTGGTGCAACAGTTAAAATTATCAATAATCATGATAATCATTTATCCAGTACTGTTAAAAAATTAGTTGAATTTTTAAAATAATAATATTTTTAAGGAAAACAAGGTTATGGCTTTCGATATAAATGGTGTAGTAGGATCCGTATTTTCTCCATTGATATCTATGGATCCAAATCCTCATAATCCTATCTTAGCAATACTAATGGTTTCATTATTAATCTCAATAATAACAACAGCTGCTCAGAAATTATTAGTAGACCAAGATAAGATGAAATCTATACAAGATGAAATGAAAGAATTCCAGAATGAAATGAGAGAAGCACAAAATAGTGGGGACAATAAAAAATTAGCAGAATTACAAGCAAAACAAGCTGATGTTATGAAAAAACAATCTGAAGTTATGAAAATGTCATTTAAACCAATGATTGTTACATTCATCCCAATATTATTAGTATTCTACTGGATGGGTCGTTCTGTTATTGCTAAAACAGTTATTGAAGCTCCATTAGCTGTGTATTATATTATGCTATCTCCAATATTCCAAGCAATTGGGGGAATAATATATGCAGGTAGATTTGTAGTAACATGTAATCCTGTATTTACTGCATATCATTGGGGATGGTTAGGATGGTACATTTTCTGTACTTTTGCATTTTCTCAAATTTTCAGAAAATACTTAGGATTCAATGATGGATTCTAAAAAAATGATTAAGTTTATATTAAAGTAAAAAAATATATATAATAAATTACTATTTTTTTATCTAAAATATAATTTAAACTCATATATTAAGTAACAATTAAAAAACAAATAAATTTAAGGGAGAGTAAAAATCAAATGCCTGAAAATAGATATAGGTCACGATCATATAAACGTATGAACAAAGTCACTCCTGGTGGCGAAAATGTTCTAAGATATAAAAAGAAGAAACCATCTAAGCATGTATGTGCTGAATGTGGTGCTCCTTTACATGGTGTTCCTCGTGGACGACCATATGAAATAAATAAATTATCAAGAACTAGAAAAAGACCAAACCGTCCTTACGGTGGTTACTACTGTTCAAAATGTGCTCGTAAACATTTTAAAAACGAGGCTAGACAATAATGATTATAACTATCGGTGGATTAGCAGGAAGTGGAACTACCACAGCTGCTAAAGTATTATCTGAAAAATTAAACATACCTTTCATATCTTCTGGAGCAATATTTAGGGATATGGCAAAAGAATATGGTATGTCCATACTTGAATTTGGAACTTTTGCTGAAGGTAATACTGAAATCGATAAAGAAATAGATAAAAGACAAGCAAAAATTGCTAATGAATCTGAAAATTTAATAGTGGAAGGTAGACTTTCAGCACACTTTGTAAATGCAGATTTAAAAATTTGGATGTATGCTCCATTTGATGTGAGAGTAAATAGAATTTGTGAAAGAGAAGAAAAATCAAATGAAACTGCACGTTTTGAAATAAAAAAACGCGAAGAAAGTGAAGCTTCAAGATACCTAGATATTTATAATATAGACATTAAAGAATATGATGATGTATATGATTTAATGTTAAATACTGATAGATTCAGTCCAGAAGAATTAGCAGATATTATTTTAAAAACATTAAAGGTGATATAATGGCAGCAATAGAAGTAGGAAGAGTATGTGTTAAAACAGCTGGTAGAGAAGCTGGAAGTAAATGTGCAATTATTGAAATTATCGATGATAACTTTGTAGAAGTAGTTGGTGCAGATGTTAAAAATAGAAGATGTAACATTGACCACCTTGAACCTTTAGACGAAACTGTTGAAGTTACCGATGATTTAGAAGCAGTTAAAAAAGCATTATAAAAAAATTCATAATATTTTTTTATAATCAAAACTCATACTTTTTCTTAAAACATTTTTTAAATACAATTTTTTTTTAAAATAAACTAAAACTTTTTTTTTAATATTATTTTTTTAGGAACATTATTATGGAAGATTTTATAGTTAAATCCTCAAGTACCACAAATATTGATTATGGTTGCAAACCTGAAGATAGAACCATCCAAGATTATATTAATCATGGTGTTATCAATCTTGATAAAACTTCAGGACCAACATCACATGAAATTGACTCATGGGTTAAAAGAATATTAACTGTGAATAAAACAGGACATGGTGGAACACTTGATCCAAAAGTAACTGGAATATTACCTATTGGTATTGGTGCAGCTACAAGAATCAATCAATTATTACTACTTTCACCTAAAGAATATATTTGTACACTGACATTACATCATAATGTTAATGAGGAAAAAATTAAAGAAGTTTTCCAGAAATTCCAGTGTAAAATATTTCAAATACCTCCAGTTAAATCTGCAGTTAAAAGAGAACTTAGAGCACGTACTATATATTATAATCCTATATATGAAATTGAAGGAAGAGATATTTTATTTAAGATAGGATGTGAATCCGGAACATATGTTAGAACATACTGTCATCATATAGGTGAGGCATTAGGTTGTGGTGCACATATGGCTGAATTAAGACGTACTATGGTTGGCCCATTTACAGAATCTAACAATCTTGTAACATTACAAGATGTAACTGATGCTTATTATTATTTTAAACATAATCAAGATGAATCTTATCTTAGAAAAGTAATAATGCCTATGGAAATTGCAGTAGAAGATATTCCTAAAATTATAATTAAAGATTCTGCTGTAAGTGCGATTTGTCATGGTGCAGATTTAGCTTCTGGTGGTGTAGTTAAGCTTTCAAAAAATATTAAATATGGTAGTACTGTGGCCATAATGACTCTCAAAGGAGAGATTGTGGCATCTGGTAAATCTTTATTTAATGCTGAAGAATTAGTAAATGTTGATTCTGGTATTGTAGTTAATGTTAATAATGTTTTTATGGATGCGGATGTTTATCCAATAATGTGGAAATAGTTTTTTTAATTATAAT
>CAZJLS010000067.1:0-9480 GCA_964547125.1 uncultured Methanobacteriaceae archaeon
ATAAAATCTTCATTATGCAGATGATTAGTATTTTGACCCATCCATATTAAATTTTTATCAAGAAAAAGAGCCTCAAAATAATCATTAGCAGTGTTATAACCTTCTGGAGCTTCTCTTAAATCTTTAGGACTCTCTTTATCAGGAATTTCTGGAACCATAATAATCACATTACAAACAATTCATCATAAAATAATATGTAAAAAATAATATTTATAATTAATATTATTCTATCCCATTATCCGTGATTGAAAATTCAACACTTAAGCCCTCTTTTAATGTTTTACTCCTTTTAAGAACTGCTATTCGATTACCACTTTCGTAATTTCGTTCAAGTTCTATTATAGTTTTACTCCAATATTGTAATACTGTACCTCCAACAGGTGAAACACTATTATCATTCTCCTCACCAAATGAAGGATAAATTTGATTAGTAACAACAATTGCAATATCATATTTACGTGCCAAACGAGACAAATGCCCCATTTGTTTACCTAATATTGATGTAACTTGTGAACTTTTAACATCTAAAACACGATACAAAGCAACTGCAGAATCAATGACAAGCAAATCTACAAGACCTTTATTTGCAGTAATCCATGATTCAGCAACATTTAAATCATCTTCTTGCTCTTCAAAAGTATTTGGTTCAAAAACAACAATATTTTTCGCAACATCATCAAAATCATCACCAGTAATTTGTTGTATACGTTCTATTGATATTCCTCCTTCAGTATCCATATATGCAACTTTTTTACCAGATTTCGCAACCATAATAGATAAAAATAATGCAATATTTGTTTTACCTGAACCTGGAGGGCCATAAATTTGAGTAATACTTCTTTTTTCAATACCCCCATCCAAAATATTGTCTAATGGAGAGTTTGTTAATATCTTATCTTGATTTTGAATACTTGCTAAAACTTTCATTTTCTCTAAAAACTCCTAGAATAAATATGAAACATAACTATTATTTTTTTTTATAATCTTAATGTTGTAGGAACATCTTTTGTTAAATCAACAACAGTAGATGGTTTATTCTCATCTAAAACTCCCGCATCTAAAACTAAATCCACATCACAATCTAATTGTTTAATAATGTCTTTAGGATCAGTTAATGTGTTTTCATTTGATATATTAGCACTTGTTGTTATAATTGGAAAAATAGATGCAATAAGTCTAGAAAATACAGAATCTGGAACTCTAACACCAACTTTATCCGTGAAAGGCGTAACATACTCAGGCACAACATCTTTTTTATTTAATAAAAAGGTATAAGGTCCTGGGAGATATTTGTACATGAAACTTTTCTGTTCATCAGTGATATCCGCTACAAGAGATATATTTTGAATAGTTGAAACACAAATAGATAATGGTTTATCTTTTGAACGTTTTTTAAGATTATAAATTCTATTTACAGCAGATTCATCGAAAATATTAGCTCCCAAACCATAAACTGTATCAGTAGGATATAAAATAACTCCCCCATCTGCCATAATATCAATTGTTTCATATATCAAATTAGTATCAGCTTTATTTTGATTTATTTTTTTAATCTTCATTAAAATCTTAACCTTAAAAAATATTATAAAATACCATTTAACAAATAAAATGTTCTTTAAACTATTAAAATACAAATTGATTAAACTTTAATTTGAAAAAAAATTTGTGTTTAAAAATTTTGTTTAATAATATATATAAATATATATTTTAAAATTTATATAAATTAATTCTATGCTCGGAAATTTAAGACCACTACTTTCAAAGATTTTAGAACCATTAGCAAAGAATCTGAATATAAATCCAAATATAATAACATTAATATCCCCATTCATAGCATTAATTGCAGCATATACGTTCAGTAGACATGACTTGATATATTCCGTCTTATTAATTCTTTTAAGTAGTTTTTTAGATGTTGTTGATGGGGCTGTTGCAAGATATCATAATAGAACAAGTCCTTTTGGCGCATTTTTTGATTCAACAATGGATCGTTTTGCAGATGCAATAATTATTATCGGAATTATCTTTGGAGGCTATTGTGATTGGTTTCTTGGAGTTTTATTAATCCATTCCTCAATTACAATAAGTTATGTTAAAGCAAGAGCAGAATCTCAAGGTATTGAATGTAATGTAGGCATATGTGAACGTGCAGTTCGATTAATAATAATTATGATTGGGGCATTAATAGGAACAATAAACCTAAATTATTTCACCTATATATTAGCAATATTAATGATATTATCCTATTTCACAGTATTTCAACGATTTTACCACACATATAAAGAATTAAAGGGCTGAAAAAAATTATGGAAACAAAAGAAAAAATAATAAAAGACATAGCTAAGTTAGAAAGAAACTTAAATGAAGTAAAAAATTTAACAGTCACAGAAAAAGAAGAAGAAGTTATAAAACGTGCTATTGATTATAAAAATGATTCAGAATATTATCTTAAAAAAGAAGAATATCGCACTGCATTTGGGTGTATAGAATATAGTCATGGACTATTAGATGCGATAAAAATGATTTATGGTTTAATATAAAAAATAAGAAAAGAAATAGATTTTTTAAAAAATCTATAAAAAAAATTTAATTTAAATTGTTTATATCATTTAAATAAATTATATTATCACATAATTCATTTAATAACTTTTTATCATGACTTACAATTAAAACACCCATATCTCTAGTTTTAGCTATTTTAAGAACACTTGTTAGAATTTGTACTTGAGTGATAGCATCTAACATTGTAGTCATTTCGTCTGCAATTAGGAATTTAGTTTTTGGATTTAAAGATCTTAAAACTGAAAACCTTTGTAATTCTCCACCAGATAATTCATTAGGCCATCTAGTGAACCAAGATTTTTGTATTCCAAATTCATCAAGAAGATCATCATCTACATCCCAAGATTCATCTAAAACTTGTTTCATTTTCCATTTTGGATTCATTGTTTTTTCAGGATGTTGATAAATTAATTGTATTGGATTGAAACCTTTATTTTTATTAGGTTTTATTATTTGATTATCCAATTTAACATTACCTTCATAATGTGTGTTAAATCCAGCTAAAATTTTACATAAAGTCGATTTCCCAGATCCACTATCTCCAAATAACCCCAATACTTCTCCAGATTTTAGTGATATGTTTAAATCTTTTAAAACCCAGTTTTCCTTTGATGAAAACTTTTGGGTTTGATATTTAAAACTTATATTTTCTCCTTTAAGTTCCATTTTTCTATAGAACCTCCGTATCTTTATTTTCGAGTTCGTATTGTTTTTTCAATTCATCTAAAGATAAGAAACATCTTAATTTAGTGTTATTTTCTAAATTAACTATTTTTGGAGTTTCGTTTTTACATTTATCCATTTTATATGGGCACCTATCATAGTAAATACAGCCTTTTTCTATTTCATCACTTAATGGTTGATGTCCTTCTGTTAAGTTAAACCCGTTTTCAGGAAGTGCTGCATATAATGCTCTAGTATATGGGTGTAATAGGTTTTCACCATTTCCTGTAAATGATGAAACTGGAGTATCTTCAATTACATAACCTGCATAGAAAATTGCTATACGGTTTGCTATTTCTAATGCTGCATCAATATCGTGAGTTATCATTAACACTCCCACATTATCATCTGCCATATGCTTAAAGTAAGAGAGTGTTTCTTTTACAGATTTTTCATCTAATCCTGGTGTTGGTTCATCTGCAATAACTAATTCCGGATTTGAAATTAATGCTGTTGAAACTAGGATTCTCCTTGCCATACCTCCAGATAATTGATGAGGCAACATATCTCCAACTTCAGGATTTAGATTATATCTTTTGAAGATTTCTTCTTGTTTTTGTTTATATTCCTCAAATTTATCTTCTGGAACATCCCCAATTACTTGCTCTGAAATTTTCATTAATGGATCTAAAAAATTAACAGATTGTGGAACTAGAGATATTTTATCTCCTCTTAATTCTTCTTTAATTTCTTCTGTTAATTTAGTGCCATTATAATACATTTCTCCTTTTTGGATTGCATTTTTTGGCAGTATTCCTAATATTGAATGTGCTAAAAGGCTTTTACCTGATCCACTAGAACCCAGTATTGCAACAATCTCTCCTTCATGAATATCAATTGATAAATCCATTATAACCTGGAGATTTCTTTGTTTTAAACCTTTAGAGTATTGTTTAAATGATATTGAAACATTTTTAACTTCTAATAAACTATTTGACAAAAAATTACCTCCAAATTATTTAATCATGTGCACTAGTTGGGTCTAAAATTTTCTTAATATTCTCACCAATTATATCAAATAATAAAACTATTATTAAAAGAGATATACCTGGGAAAATTGCAAGCCACCAATTACCTGTAGCTAAATATTTCATTGATTCAGATAATATAATACCTATTGCTGGTTCGTGAGGAGATAAACCAAATCCTAAGAATGTGACACTTGCTTCATGCATAATTGCATGTGGGAATATTAATATTGTTCCAACAATTATTTGTGTCACTACTAATGGCAGTATGTGGTTTTTAGCTATCCATAGTTTGGATTTTCCGAAATTTTTAGAAAGCTGTACAAATTCTGATGTTTGTATTTGTTTAATTTCTGCTCTTAAAACTCTAGTTAAGCTTGTCCAGTGTGTGAATGCTACACCCATTATAACTCCAAATGCCCCTCCACCTAAAGCTATTGATATTAGTATAATTAAGAGTATATGTGGAATAGATAAGAAAACATCTACTAACCATGCTACGAAACTATCCAAATATTTATTAAAACTTGATACTAAAGCAAGAACTACTGCAATAATAGAACTTAAAATAGATGCCCCTGCACCAATCTGTATACTTAATCCTAATCCCTTCATAGTCCTAGACAACATATCTCGTCCTAACCAATCTGTTCCAAATAAGTGTTCTAATGATGGTGGTTGATTCATCAAACTAAAATTTGTTAGTATATTATTTGAATCTATTAACAAACTATTAATTACCACAAGAACTAAAATTGTTGCAGTTAATGAAATAACAATTAAAGTTTTAGTTCTTAAATTTAGAGAAAATGAAAGTGACTTGTTATTTTGTGAAGATTTAATCATTATTCTCACCATCTGCAATTCTTGGGTCTACAAATTCATAAATTATATCTGCAATAGTATTTCCAACATAAACAAATATTGCACTACATATTACAATTCCTAAAAGTAATGGAACATCACTTCTTAATCCTGCCGAAACTGCTGCTTGACCAATACCCGGATATGTGAAAACTTGTTCAACTAGAACTGCCCCTCCAAATAGTTCACTAAATCCTAAAAATTGTAATGTTATTGCAGGTAATAATATATTTCTAATACCATGTCTTTTTATTAAATTCCAACCTTTTTCACCTCTAGATTTAGCAAATAGGAAATAATCTTTACTTTTTTCCTCTATTAATTTGTCACGAGTGAATAGAGTTATTTGTGCTACTCCCAAAATACTTAAAGTTACTGCAGGCAGAATTAATCTATTTAACCATTCCCATATTGTTACATTTTCACTTAAACTTCCAATAGGTACTCCCAATCCTGATGGGAACCAACCTAGATAAATACTAAATATCATAAGAATAATTAATGCTACCCAAAATGTAGGTGCTGATTGTAGTATATAACAATAGACTTTTATTGCTTTATCTATTATAGTTCCTTCTTTGTATCCAGCTATTACTCCCAAAATAAATCCCAATAAACCAGATATTACCCATGAACTTAACATTAATAATAATGATGCCATAAATCTTTCAGCAATAACTTGAGTTACAGGTATTCTAAAAATTAATGAGTTACCAAAGTCTCCATGTAAAATATTTGTAAACCAATTAATAATTTTCGAGGATATTGGTTCATTAACTCCCCAATAAGCTTCTAGTGTAGCTATCTGCTCGGGGCTTACTTGCATATTTGAAATATATGTTTTTACAGGATTTATGGGGGATAAATCAATCAATAAAAAGCTTAATAAAATAACAACAATTAGGAGAATTATAAATCTAACAAGTTTATACGTGAAAAAACGTAGGACTTTTTCTTGATTTACCATTTTTTAAACTTCTCCATGATTAAAGTATAAAAAAAATAATTATAATAATTAAAAATTATGTAAAAAAATAAATTTAAAATAAATATAGAAAAAAGAGGAAAAACAAGTGATTGTTTTTTCCATTAATAAATTTTCTATATTTAATTTTGTATTGAACTTACTCTCTTCCAATCAAATATGTTACTGAATATGTCTCCACCATGAGGTTGTAACAATGCTGTATCATTTGATATGTCTAAGCTATCGTCAACGAAGTAACCATATTTAATTTCACCAATCCATAACCATGCTGCGTCACCTTGAGGTGAAATTCCATTGCTTCCATCCCATACTGCTTTAGACCATTCTGCATATGAACTTTCTAATGGCATACCGAATGCTGCATCGATGTGTCCATCTACTGCACTATTATTTACAAGTGCTGGGTTGTTGTACCCCACTCCCGCTTGGTCACTGTAATATTCAGACCATATAGTTGATGGGTCAGTACTTCCGAATCCCCATACTATTGGTTGGGAGTTTTTAATTGGGTCCATTTCATCCCAGTTTGATCCAGTTGCGTTGATTTGTATTCCCATTTCTTTAGCTTGTTCTGCAACAGATACTGCTATTGCTTGTCTTTCTGGAGCGTCAGATGGATAGTATAAAGCAAATTCTGCTCTAACTCCATTTTTTTCACGTATTCCATCACCATCAGAATCTACCCATCCAGCATCTTCCAATGTTTGGTTTGCTAATGCAATGTCTCCGTCTTCTACTTCTGTTGCACTATTTGCCCATGGTAATAAATGTGCAATACCGTCAAAGTTTGCTACTCCTAAACCGTTTAATGCTCCTTCTGCTGTTTCTTCACGATTAATACCATAGTTTAATGCTTTACGTATCGCAATATCCGAAGTTACATTGTTTCCCATTGGGTTTCCGTCTTCTGTAGTTGCTCCTGTATCATTGATAACTGGTAAACTAATTCCTCTAACATCAATAGAATCCATTAGAACCATATTGTATCCATCAACATTTTCATTTGCATATGCCAATGGCACTGCTACTACATCTGCTTCTCCATTTTTAGCCATATTAAATGCTGCATCGTTTTGTGCGAAGAGAATTGTTAATTTTTTAAATTCAGGCATTTTTCCATAGTAGTCCGGATTTAATTCTAGGATTACTTGTTGTCCTTTATCCCATTGCACGAATTTATATGGTCCAGATCCTACTGGGTTGCTTCCATATGTTTCATTATTATATGAATCACTTGGAACAATTCCAATATATGCTAATTTATCTATAAATGATGAGTCAGAAGTGCTTAAGTGGAATTCTACTCTTGTATCATTCACTACAGTTGCATTTTCCATGTTAGATAAATCCAAACTTGCTCCTGATGCTTTTGCTTCGTTAAATGTAAATGCTACATCTTCTGCAGTTAGAGGTGTTCCATCTGTAAAGTTAACATCATCACGTATATCTACAGTAACTGTTTTTAAATCACTGCTTTCTTCAACATTCGTTGCTAAATCATTTCTATACGTCATGTTTCTGTTCATTTTGATTAATGTACTTTGTATAAGTGGTTCTGCATAATAGTTCCAACCCAAAATTGGATCGAATCCTGTTTCAGGTTCTCCACCGTGACTGTAAGCTGCAACTACTAATTCGTCGTCAGCTCTAGTTGTATGTGAACCTCCAAGTACTAGTGCTCCAGCTATTACTGCAACAATTGCGATAACTACAACAATGAGTATTAAATGTTTTTTTTCCATGATTCTGTTTCTCCAAAAATATAATTTTAATATAAAAGGGTTAGCAAAGAGTATTAATAAAAAGAGGTATTATTTTTTTATAGAATTTTGATATTTTAAGAGGTGTAAGTTCTAAATTTTTTTAATATAACAAAAAATTATAAGTTTGTAATACTTTAATACAATTTATTAATACAAGAATGCTATATGAAAATATAAAGTAATAAGTATTTAAATTTAATTATTACTAAAATAAGATAAAATAGCAAAAAAGTAATAAAAATAATAAAAAAGGACAAAAAAAGAAAAAAGCAATGAAAAAAAGTAAAAAAAAGTTGAGGAATAAAAAACAAATATCCTCAAAAAAATAAACCTAATTAATCATCCATATCTTCAAATCTTGGTTCTAATTTCTTCATTACACCAGGAAGTGAAGTATATTCCATTTCTTCACTAGGTAATCTATGTGGTTCAAATGGTCCATGTCTTCTGATGTAATTTGCAATTCTGGATGAATCTTCACGTGCTTGGTCAAATGCAGGGTCATCAAATAAGTCAACTGGCCCTATGAGTTTTGCATCTGCTACTTGGAATCCTAAACCAATAACCCGAGGAGGTCCGTCAAATCTGATAGGGTTTGCGTATTCTTGTCCTGTTGGCATCATAGGTCCATTATGGGATCCTCTCATCCATCCACTTACCATGTGTGGGAATGCAAATGGTTCAACAACTTCCCCATTTGCTGGGAATCCAGATTGTGCTCTTACTATTGCTGCAGGATCGTCTTTTCCAACATATTCTCCTGCCATTAAGTTTAATCTTTCAGTACTTATTGCAGCTGCAATTTCACCATTTTTCTTCCATACTCTTTTAATAACATATCTTCCTGTTGAACCAATTAATGCAAGTAAATCATACATTTCTTCAGGACAAGATAATACTACTTTTTTATGATCCATTACATCATATACTTCAAATTTGAATCCATCATGTAAACTTGGGTCAATTACTAAACCTGCAGTATTAAATGGATCTGCAAACATTTTATAAATTGGTAAGTTAAATGCACCTGGTTCTGTTTTGTCACAACAGAATACTATTACAGGGTCACTTGGTCTTTCTTTAAATTCCATTTCCGCAACACCTGGACCCATACCTTTAATGTTTCCAGAGAATGTGTCAGATAATAAGTCTTGACCTGCACCATATAATTTTAATTCTTTTGCAACTTCAGTTCCTTTTAAAAAAGCATCATATGCTGTTTTATGAACTTCTTCATTTAATTCACCATTAGTGTGGGACATTATAAGATCTATATCGTCACCACAACGAGTTATATAATAATCTTCTATAATGGAGCTTTCCATAGCATTATGTAATACTTCTTCACATGCATCGATTAATGCTGGATGGGAAACACAATGTCCTGAGACACTTCCAATATCTGCTTTAATTACACTAATTGTAGTTTTCAAATTTATTCACCTTTTTTTGATTAAAATATATTATTATAAAAAAAATAAAATCAATTTTTAAATTAGATATTTATAATAACTTATAATTTAATGTATATTGTATTTATTATATAATTATTATGAAAAAAAGATAGTGTAAAGTTGTTACGGCATTTGTGTAAAATTAGTTTATTTGTTTA
>CAZJLS010000068.1:0-9474 GCA_964547125.1 uncultured Methanobacteriaceae archaeon
ATTAAGTTCTGCAATAAGAAAATTTGAAAAGGATGTTCCTATTGAGGATATTTGTTTTAGTCTTCAGGAAACTGCATTTGGAATGTTAGTTGAGGTAACTGAGAGAGCATTATCTCATACTGGTAATAATGAGGTTTTACTTTGTGGTGGTGTGTCTGCAAATTCAAGATTGCGTGAGATGTTAAAGATAATGGCTGAAGAACATTATGCTGAGTTTCATATGCCTGAAATGAAGTATTGTGGTGATAATGGGGCTATGATTGCATGGTTAGGTCAACTAACTTATAAGAATTTTGGATTTACAGATATTAATGATACTGGTATTATTCAAAGATATAGAACAGATGAAGTTGAAATTCCTTGGGTTGTTGAAAATAATAATAAAATTAATCTTCCAAGTGATATTTTAGCAAAAGGTGCAGAATCTGATATTTTTGATGAATCTTATTTAAATAGAAATGCTATTTTGAAAAAAAGGGTTTCTAAATCTTATAGAATTAGTGAAATTGATAATCAGATTAGATATTCTCGCACAAAATCTGAGGCTAAAATATTGAGTGATGTTAAAGATACTGGTGTTAGAACACCGGTTTTATATGATATTGATTTAGATAATAAAGAAATATTGATGGAGAAAATTAATGGAGATATGGTTAAAGATATAATTCCCACATTAGATGATAGTGAATTAGAGAGTTTGTCTTATAATATTGGTTATAATATTGCTTTGATTCATAGTAAAAATATTATTCATGGTGATATTACAAGTTCTAATATTTTACTTGATGATGGTAATCTTGTTTTCATTGATTTTGGTTTAAGTTATTATTCTGATTTATTAGAAGATAAATCTGTTGATTTATTAGTTTTTAAGAAATCTTTAAAAAGTTTAAATTCAGATATTGCTGATAAGATATTTAATTTCATGCTTAAGGGTTATGAGTCTGTTGATAATGATATTGATTTGATTAAATCTAATATTCGGGATATTGAATCTCGAGGCCGTTACACACATTAATAATTTTTTTTGGTGATTTTTTTTATGATAACATTTATTACTGGTAATGAACATAAAGTTATAGAAGCAGAAGATATTTTCAAAAATTTCGGTGTTGAATTAGAGCATATAGATTTAGGATACTGTGAACCTCAAGGAACACTTGAAGAAGTTGCTAAATCAGGTGCAAAATATGCTTGCCGTAAATTAAATAAATCTGTGATTGTAGAAGATGCTGGATTGTTCATTAAAGCATTAAACGGGTTTCCAGGAACATATTCATCATATGTGCAGGATACTTTAGGAAATGAAGGAATATTAAAATTAATGAACAATATAGATGACCGATATGCTGAATTCAGGTCAGTTATTGGATATTGCACCCCCAATTCTGAACCCAAGGTCTTTTCTGGGCATGTTAAAGGTCAAATAGCATTAGAAGAAAAAGGAAATCTTGGTTTTGCATTCGATTCAATTTTTTATGTTCCAAAAGAAGATAAAACATTCGGAGAATTAACTACAGAAGAGAAAAATCAGTTTTCCCATAGAAAAAACTCTTTAAAAGAATTTATTCAATGGTACACTAGCCAAGAATAGATAATCTTTAAAAAAATATTATTATTATTTTATAATAATTTTAATTTATTATTTCATAATTTAAAAAATTTTTATAATTGAGGTAAACAAATAATGTCAATAGAATGGGTAAAATACACAACAGAAGAAATTGAAGAATTAATCGTAAAATTTAACAGAGAAGGTAAAACAGCAAGTGAAATAGGAATCACTTTAAGAGATCAATACGGAATTCCTAGTGTAAAAGCTGTTACTGGTGAAAAAATCACCCAAATCTTAGAGAAAAAAGGACAAGCAAACGATTATCCTGAAGATATTTTAAACTTAATTAAAAGAGCAGTTAACATAAGAGACCACTTAAAAGAAAACCCTAAAGATATCCACTCTAAAAGAGGATTAACAATCATAGAATCTAGAATTCGTAGATTAGGTTCTTACTACTCAAGAGAAGGTAAATTACCTGAAGGATGGAGATACGATCCAACAGAAGCAGCACTCCTTGTTAAATAGATCAAGTAGCGCTTGTAATATGCTTAAGAAGCATATTAAAGAAGGTAACATTATAAGATTAATATCTCATAATGATGCAGATGGACTAACATCTGCAGGTGTTATAGCGAATGCTATAAAAGAAGAAGGTGGTCAATTCCACACCACCATACTATCACGCCTTAAAGCAGAAGATATTGAAAAACTATCTAAAGAAAATTATAAATTATTCATATTTTCAGATATGGGTAGTTCCTGCTTATCAAAGATAAATCAACTTATTAAAGCTGATGTAATCATTGCAGATCATCATCAACCTAGTGAAGCAGAACCTAAAGATAATTTAATCCATGTAAACCCACATTTATTTGGAATAGATGGAAGTAAAGAATTAAGTGGTGCTGGAGCTAGTTATTTAGTAGTTAGAGATTTAGATAAGAAACATTTAGCATATATTGCATTAATTGGTGCATTTGGAGATATGCAATGTTATAATGGTTTTGTAGGAATAAATAAATTAATATTAGATGATGCATTAGAAGCAGGTAACCTTGAAATACATGATGATTTAAAAATAGTTTCCAAATCTAATGAACCATTATATAAATCATTAGCTTACACATTAAACCCTCCACTTCCAGGAATTACTGGTAATTTAGAGAAATCTCAAGAATTTTTAGATAATAAAGGAATTTCTTATGGGATAAAATTCACAGATTTAGGAGATGAAGAGAAAGATTTTCTCAAAGATGAACTTATAAAATTAAATCCTAATATTTGGGGTGATGTTTATTCTGTTCCTAAAGAAAATCCTGTCTTAAGAAATTTAGAGGAATATTCTATATTATTGGATTCTTGTGGTAAGAATAAGAAATTCGGTTTAGGTATTTCTATTCTCCTTGGTGAAAGAGATAAAGCATTAGATGCTGCTTTAAATATACAGAAATCTTATCGTAATGATTTGATGAAGGGAATGGAATGGATTATTAATGAAGGAAGTAATAATTTAGATAATATTCAATATGTTTATAGTGAAGATAAGGTTCTTAAAGCTGTTATGGGTATCATAATTAGTGTTGGAATGTCTGCAAATATTCTTCCTGATGATAAACCTATTTTATCTCTTGCAAAACTTAATGATATTATAAAAATTTCTGGTCGAACAACAAGACCTATGGTTGAGCGTGGAGTTAATTTAGGTAAAGCATTAAATGAAGCTTCTGTTAATTTTGGTGGTCAAGGTGGTGGACATGATATAGCTGCAGGTGCAGTTATACCAGTTTCAGCTAAAGATAATTTTTTAAATTTAGTTAATGATATTATTGGACATCAAATTAACGATAATTAAATCAATTTTTATATAATTATATTATTTTATTTTATTTTTTTTTATTCAGTTTTTTTTTAGGAGTAGGTATCTATATGTTTTTAACTAAAGATGAAGAGAAGATGTGTGATGGGGAATATGGAGAAACTATACGTAAGAGTATGGATATTTTAGTTGCTTTAGGTGATATTTATGGTGCTGAGAAGTTTGTAGATATTACTTCTGCTCAAGTATCTGGTGTTTCTTATAAGACTATTGGGGAAGCAGGTTTGGAGTATCTTGAAGATTTGGCTTCAAGTAATATTTCTTCAAAGATTCCATCTACACTTAATCCTGCAGGTACTGATTTGGATAATTGGAAGGAATTAGGTTTTGATGAATTTTTTGCAGGTAAGCAAGTTGATATTGTTAATGCTTATTCTAAGTTAGGTATTAGTCCTTCTTGTACTTGCACACCTTATCTTATTGGTAATGTTCCTAGATTTAGGGATCATATTTCTTGGTCTGAATCATCTGCTGTTGCTTATGTTAATTCAGTTATTGGTGCTAGAACTAATCGTGAAGGTGGTCCTGGTGCTTTAGCTGCGGCTATTGTTGGTAAAACTCCTTTTTATGGTTTTCATTTAGATGAGAATAGGGTTGCTGATTTATTGGTGGATGTTGATGTTGATTTGTTTGGTTGTGATTTTGGTACTTTGGGTTATATTATTGGTCAGGAAGTAGGGGATGGTGTTCCTTATTTTAGATTAAGTAATGTTCCTAATAATAATGATTTGAAGTCTTTAGGTGCGGCTCTTGCTTCTTCTGGTGCTGTTGCTTTGTATTATGTTGAGGGTGTAAGTCCTGATTATGATACTGTTGCAAATAGTGGTGAGCTTAGTGAGAGTGTTAGCATTTCAGGTGGGGATATTAAGGAAACTAAGGAGAAGTTGTCTTCTGCTTCTGGTTTTGCTGATCTTGTTTGTTTAGGTTGTCCTCATTCATCTTTAGAAGAGATTAAAAGTATTGCTAATTTTGTTAAGGGTAAATCTATTGCTAATGAGTTATGGGTTTGTACTTCTATTAATGTTAAAGCTATTTCTGATAGATTAGGTTATACTGAAATTATTGAAAAAGCTGGGGGACATATAGTTCAAGATACTTGTATGGTTGTTGCTCCAATAGAAGACATGGGATATGAAATTATCGGTGTTAATTCTGCAAAGGCAGCTAACTATGTTCCATCTATGTGTGGTCTAAAAGTAATTTACGATGACTTTGAAAACTTAATAAAATTTGAATAAAAAAAATATAATTCAACAAATATAAAAAAATTATAAAATTAATTTTAAGGGACGGTTTAAAAAAATGAATTGCATAATCGTAGGTGCAGGAAATGCAGGACGCCCAGTAGCAAGACTACTCAACTACTTAGGGCACAATGTAACAATAACAGACCCTAAAAAATTAGAAGACTTCCATGAAGACTTCCAAGAATACCTAAAAATCATGGAAAAAGAAGGAGTCACACTAGACTTAGGAAATCTAACACCAAATATAAGCAAATACACACACGTATACAAAGCACCAACACTACCTGAAAACTCATACGCAGCAAAAGAAATCAAAAAAACAGGAATAGAAATAATAACCAATAACGACTTCAGCAAACTCTTAAATGACCTAATCAAAATAGACATAATAGGAATAACTGGAAGTGTTGGAAAAACTAGCACAACACACATCGTCGACTCAATATTCAAAGCAGCAGGATACAAAGTCTGGAAATGCTCATCAATGAATCAAAACCTAGTAAGCGAAGTTATAGTAGATGGAATTATAAAACAACTACCAGAAAATGCAGATATAGCAATACTAGAACTACCACATGGAACAGCGGGACTAATGGGTGAACTAAAACTAAAAGTAGGAGCATTACTCAATGTATACCCAGAACACCTCTCAGAATTCGGAGGATCAATGGAAAAATACATAGAAAGAAAAATGTTCATAACAAAACACTCAGAAAAACTAATATCCAGCACACAATGTAAGGACATAATCAAAGAAAAAAGACCAGACACACTATACTACGGAATGGTTGAAAACTTAAAAGAAGATGAAAACCAACTATTTACAAAAATCAAAAACAACGAAGATATCATAATAGGCAAACTCCAAAATCAAAACCAAAAATGTAATTTCATAGGAGAAAGTGGAGACAAATCAATAAAAATAGGATACAACTTTGAAGATAACAATGGAACATTCGAATCAGAATTCCACATGATGAGCTACTATTTTGAAAACGCACTAGCAGCATCAGCAATATCAATGGCCTATGGAATAGAACTAGAACACATTAAAACAGGTTTAAAAAACTTCAACGGCCTACCAGTACACATGGAATACATAGGAAAATACAATCAAAGAGATGTCTATATAGACGCATCATACTTAATAGAAGGAATGAAATCAACACTAGAATTTTTCAAAGATAAACCACTAGTTACACTAATTGATAATTTCGACACAACAACAAAACGTGATAAAAAAGAAACAGGTAAACTCATAGGAGAATACTCACAAGTAATGGTTGCAACAGGATTTAACGAACCATACCAAAAAGTAATAATGGAACCAGCCAAAGAATTATTAGCCGCTGCAAACGATAATGTTGAAAAAATACTGGCAGAAACAATGGAAGAAGGCGCAGAACTATGTATTAAACATTCTAAACCTGGAGATAGTATACTACATTTAGGACCACAACTAATGCAAAACTACGAAAGCGTTAGAGCTAAAATAATAACTGGTTTGGAGGAAGGTTGTAAAAAATATGACTAACTCATCAAAATCTAATATAAAATCTATCAAAAAAGATTCCAACATCATAGGAATTGTAGGAATCTGCGGAGTTATTGGAAACCTAGTTTCAAGAATTTTTATGGATAAAGGATTTAAAGTTATCGGATCAGACACATCCAGTAAAAAAAACTGTAGATTTATAGATTCTCTAGAAAATTATGATGTTGAAGTTTTCTATGGAGAAAATTCAAAAGAATTTTTCAATAAAATAGATTTCATATTCTTACCTCCAAGCATTCCAAAAGATGCAGAAATTTTCAACACAATAAAAGAAGCAAACATAAAATTAATTAATTTAGAGGATGTTTTAAAAGAATTCACTCCTAGTAAATCTATCTGTATCACTGGTACTAATGGTAAAACCACCACAACAACTCTTTTAAAACATTTAGCTCATTCTGCAAATTTAAAACCATCAGAACATAATCTTTTAGGAATGCAAGGTAATAATGAGTTTATCCCAGCTTTACAAGCACGTTTAAACGGAGATGTTTCAATTCTTGAAACAGGTACTGATGGAACCGAAAAAGATTTAGAAAAAATGGTTGAATTAATTAATCCATCATCAGGAATTTTAACAAATATAACTCCAGACCATTTATCAAAAGGTTTAAACTTATTAGATTATGCAAAAATTAAAGGAGAATTAATTGAAGGTCTTAAAAACAAACAATTAATTATAAATTCAGATGACCCAACAATAATGGGATTAATTAAAAAATTAAATTACACTGGCGATTTAATAACCTTTGGTTTAGAAGAAAAACCATCTAAAAAAGGATATAAACCATGCTGGTGTGGTAAAGACATTGAAATAAATGAAATCATCACTGGAGTTGGAACTTATTCCTGTACCTGTGGTATAAAATATGAAAAACCAATGTATATTGGAAAAAACATATCACTAAAAGACAGTACATTCACAATATCAGGCCCCGATGGAGATTACAATATTAAATTAGGTATTAATGGCCTACACAATATTTATAATGCTATGGGAGCAATAGTTGCTGCAAGAGAATTTTTAAACATACCATATGAAGTCATACAAGATAATATAAGCTCTTTTACTGGTGTTGGTGGAAGAATGGAAAATATGGGTAAAATTGAAGATAAAACAATAATAGTTGATTATGCCCATAATCCTGCAGGTGTTGAAACAGTATTAAGAGAATTAGAAAAAATTCATGGTGATTTAACAGTAGTAATAACAGTATCATCAGAATCAGGTCATGAAGGAGATATTAACATTTTAAACAATGCTTTAAACCATTCAAAATATATTGTACCTGCATCCTCTTCTTCAAGAAAAACTGCTGAAGAATTCATTAATAAAAACCCAAACTTAGAAGATAAATTCATATTCACAGAAATTATTCCAGAAGAGTTCAAAGAAAAAACATTAGGCTCTACAGAACAAAATGTTTATGAAGGAATAAAAGCAAGTTTAAAAACACCTGTAAAAACAGTTATAGTAATTGGAGAAGCAGCAATTAAATTCAAAAATGTTGTAAACGATTTTTAAATTAAATTTTTTTTAATAAAAAGGATTATACTTATGGTTAATTATATAGAACATGAACTAATACAATCAAAAACGGCTGAAGCCAGAACATATCAACAAATATTAGCAGCCGATGTTCTAAAAGATGGTAACACAATGATTGTTGCACCTACAGCATTAGGAAAAACATTAATAGCTGTACTTGTAGCTGCAGACAGATTACTCCATCAAAAAAAATCAAAAATACTAATTCTCGCACCAAGTAAACCTTTAGCAATACAGCATGAAGAAAATTTCAGAAACTTCCTAATACCAAAAGTCACATCAATAACAGGATCTATTAAAACAGAAGAAAGAAAAAAAAGATGGGAAGAATCCCAAATAATATGTGCAACACCTCAAACAGTTGAAGCAGACTTATTAAACTCAAGATACACACTTGAAAATGTTTCCCTACTAGTTTTTGATGAATGCCACCATGCAGTAGGCTCATATTCATATGTATATCTCGCATCACGCTATGTAAAAGAATCAAAAAACCATTTAATACTAGGTTTAACAGCATCACCTGGATACAGTAAAGAAAAAATAAAAGAAGTATGTGATAATCTATTCATACAAAAAGTAAAAATCAAAAATGAAGACGACCCAGATGTTAAACCATATTTCAACCCAATAAAAATAGATTGGGTTCAAGTAGAATTAGGAGAAGAATTAGAAAGAATACAAAAAGCCTTAAACAAAGCACTAAACATCCGATTAAAAGGATTAAAAGCAATGAAAGTTATCAACACAATATCTGTTGGTAAAAGAGACATACTAAAAGCAAGAGGACGTGTTCAAAACAAAATAGCAAGAAGCACCAACCCTCCAAAAGAATGCTACCGTGCAATGTCAATATTAAGTGCAGTTATAAACGTTCAACACTCCCTAGAACTACTAGAAACACAAGGCGTAGAAACATTCAACCTATACATAAAGAGACTACGTAAAAAGAAAACAAAAGCAGCTAAAAACCTACTATTAGATCCAAACTTCACAAAAGCAATAAAACTAGCAAGAAAAGCAGAAAAAAAAGGCATAGAACATCCAAAACTCCAAAAATTAACAGAAATACTAAAAAAAGAACTAGCATACGATGAAGCACAAACAAGACTAACAAGTATGCGAAGTAACGAAGACACACAAAAAGCACCAAAAATCATAGTATTCACACAATTCAGAGACACCCTAGAAATGATGCATAAAAAATGCGAAAAAGAAGGAATAAAAAGCGTAAAATTCTACGGACAAGGAACAAGAGACGGTGAAAAAGGACTAACACAAAAAGAACAAAAAAACATAATAAAATCATTCAAAACAGGATCATACGATGTACTACTATCAACAAGTGTAGCAGAAGAAGGAATAGACATACCCGCAGTAGACCTAGTAGTACTATACGAACCAGTACCATCAGAAGTAAGAATGATACAAAGAAGAGGAAGAACAGGAAGAAAAAAAACAGGACGAATGAAAATACTAATAACCAAAGGAACAAGAGACGAAGGATACTACTGGGCATCAATAAACAAAGAAAGAAGAATGAAACAACAACTACTAACAGAAAAAACAATAAACGAACTAGACCTAGACGCAAAAAACAAGATAAAATCAGTAAAAACAACAAAAAAAGTCAAAAAACCAATAAACGAAGAACTAACAGAAGAACTAAACAAAGAAGACATAAAAGAA
>CAZJLS010000069.1:0-9470 GCA_964547125.1 uncultured Methanobacteriaceae archaeon
CATTAATGATTTTGCTTTTAGCATTTTTATTAATTGTTTGTGGAAGACTTATTACCTATGTTGCTTATGCTTCATCTCCTGAAGTTGATCAAGGTGTTCCTATTGCAGGTATAATTGTTAAGGGTAATGATATTATTCCTATTGATACAATTCGTTCTAATGTTGAATCTGCTGGTTTTAGGGAAGGTTCATATATTAAAGGAAATATGTTGATTACGGATAAACGTGAGCTGCCTTTAACGGATGCGATTGCGAATGCTGAGAAATTTGCATGTATGTCGACTGTGCCGGGTACAACTTTGAAGCCTATTGCAGCAGCAGATATTACTGTGGATAAAACTACGGGTATTGTTACTGTTACAGTTATTGAAGATTTCTCTACGATTCCTGTAAGTAATACTACGCCAGTTAACTCGTCGAATAGTCATTTGAATATTAGTAGATAATAATTGATTATAGGGGTTTTTTATGAAGGTTAAATATATTTTAATTGGTATTGTTTTATGCTTGTTATTGTTTACTGTTATTAGTGAAGTTTCTGCGACTTGTAACATTATTGTGATTACTGATCCTACAGGTCAGGATTCTAATGGTGCAGCTGCAGGTAGTATGTCTTTTGCTAAGAATATGTTTCAATCATCTTTCATTATGAGTAAGAATAATCAGTATGCTGTTCTTTCAGGGGGTGAAGGTAATTCTACTGAGCGGGTAAAAGCTATTGGTAGTTGTTTAGCTGCTTTGGAGAATGGTGCTTCTCCTTCAGAAGCTGCTTCTATGGCTAGTGGTTTTAGTGGTATTCGTCTTGTTGTTGGTGGTCCACTTATTGGTGCAGCTGTTGGTGGTTCTTTTGATGCTTATGTTATTGATGATGATGGTAGTGGTCAGATTTCAATTACTCAGTATTCTGGTGGATTAGCTGTTTTACCTCCAGGTCATAGAGGAGCGATTATTCACTTGCGTAACAGTGAAGGTAATCCATTGTATGGTACTGCTACATCTGTTAGACATGATACTGCAGTTAATATTGCTAAAATGATTCGTGATGGTTATCCTGCTACTCGTATACTTGGTGAAGCTATGCGTGAAGTTGCAACTGATTCAGGTGAACAATATGGTGGGGGTGCAGTAAATCTTGTTTCAAGAGTATCGACTGGAGATATGTTCACACCTGAAGAAATGAATACTACTGGTTTCCCAATGAGTGAAAATTATACTAAATCATGTCCAGTATGTGGTTGGTCGATAGGTTATCCTGAAGCGGATAATTGTCAGATTTGTCCGATTGATGGGCATCAGTTAAAGGTTACTAATGCATGTGATGCTCTTATTAATGCGATTACTGTTACTTCTAATAGAACTTCGGTTTCTGTTTATGGTAGTGATAGGGCAGGACTTGCTTCTACTACTGAAGCTATTGTTCAAGCATCTGTTGCTAAAAATGGTTATGATCCAGATAAAATTGCTGCTTCGATTAATAGAGGTATTAATAATGGTTTAATTATGGGAGTTAATCATGTTGAACCTAAAGATTTAAGTGTTAAACCTGAAGCTCGTGCTGTTGGTGTTTATTTCGAACCTTTAGCTGATGGTAGAACTTCACCACCTTGGAATTTACCTATTGATTCCACATTGTTAGCAGTTATTGGGGCTATTGAAACAGCTATTGGATTTTTATTACTTTTATTAGTGATATTCAGGGGTCGGTTAATTAGTAATTTTAGAAATGAAAATAGAAAGACGAAATAAGTTTTTTATCTTATTTTTCATTATTTCTATTTTTTTCAAAACATGCTTTACTTTATAATCTCAATATACATAAACTCCCACATTTTCACTATTTTTTATTAAACTTTTTTTAACTAAAAACTAAACACTATATTTTAACATACTTTAGAAAATATAATATTTTAATCAACGCCCTCTTTCTTTAAAAAGAATAATCTATTCCTAAATAAAATAAAATACCTACAAAAATTTTATATATTTTTAAAATACTAATAAATAATAAAGAAAGATTTCTTAATAAAAAAAATTTAAACACAGAAAAAAATATAAAGAAATCGAAGACAAAAAACGGGTTTTAAAATTTTCATATTTTACAAAAAATAAAAAAATTTAAAAAAGTTAAAAAGAAAAATACAACGGAATATTTTCAAATTAACACAAAAAAATAAGGAAAATAATTTAAAACACAAACAAAAAAAATATAAAGGAAATTTAAACTATGACAGTCATATTAGTAAGAGGAGAAAACAACCAAAAATTATTAAACGCAATCGCAGATGTTGAAAGACACGCTAACCTAAAACTATCAAGCAAACCAAAAAAAATAGAAAGTAATCTTGCAGATAATATAGTAGAAAAAATATTAGGACAAAAACTAAGAACAAAATCAAAAGTAGCATCTGCATTTTTTGTTAAAGAAGATGCAACAGTATCCATTTTACAAATCAAAAAAATTCACCCACCAGCACACGTAGTGGTAGTAGTTGAAAAATACAAAGGATACGATGAACTAGTTGAAAAAATATACAATGCAAAACCATTAAAAGGATACTACTCAAATAAAAACAAAGAATCTTCACTAAAAGATTATAAATATTCAGCTGAAAAAGGAACAACCTCAAAAATAGGTTACTAAAAAAAAATATAAAAAAATAAGTAAAAAAAAATTTTATTTTCTTTACTTTTTAATTTTAACAATATCTCCTAAAGTAAATCCGTCACTAGATGAAGATTTAAATTGATCTAAATCAATTTCACTTATATCTTCAATAATACGAATATTCAGTTTACTTTCAATTTTACGAGCTAATTTTATATCTGGAACCATTTTCCCAGATTCTATTTTTTTAATTACTGATACTTTTTCTTGTATTTCTGCACCTAACTTTTCACGAGACCATCCTTTAAACTCTCGCCCCTGTCTACAAATTTCATCGAAATCTTCAACGATTTCTTCAGTAATTTCTTCTTCCCTAGTGTAAACATCTCTTTTTCTTTGTCTTGGTCGGGTAGAAGTTTTTTTAACAAGTTTCTGACTTTTTTTAACTGTTTTTTTCACGGGTGGTTCTCTTTGAATGGTTCCACGTTTCGCACATTCTGGACAAGTTTCCATAACTGCTTTTTCAATTTTTACTCGAAGTGGTTTCCCTTCAATTTCCTTACCACAAACTTCACATATCATAGTAATATTTTTATATACTTTTGATTTATTAAATCTTTTCTAAAAAAAATAATAATTATTAGTAATATAATGACTAAATATATAAATGATAAAAAAATAATAGTAACTTATTGTAATTATAACATTAGGTAACTAAAATTTTTAAAATAAAAATTTTTTTAGAAAAAAAACAAACAAATACTCAAACAAGAAAAATATTTAGAAAAAATTAAGAAGGAGTGATTCCCACATGTCTTCTCAAGTAATCAACGATGGTGCAGAAAAAGAACCAATTGATGAAAATATAACAAAAGAAAAATCAATTGAAAGCCTAGAAGAAGAAATAGCACTATTAAAAGAAGAAAACACAAAAACTAAACGTAACTTAATGTGGAAAATAAGAAAACTAGAAAAAGATAAAATACTAACAGAAAATGAAAAAATACGTTTAGAAAGAGAAACCAAATCCCTAAGAGGAGAAGTAGAAAGATTCAGAACTCCTCCACTAATAATCGCAACAATAACTGATGTAATAGATGACACAAGATTAACAGTAAAAAGCAGTACAGGACCATCATTTTTAATAAACTACTCAAAATTCATAGACAAAAAAGAATTAGTACCTGGTGCAAGAGTAGCACTCAACCAACAAACATTCGGAGTAGTAGAAGTATTATCCTCAGAAAAAGATCCAAACGTATCTGGAATGGAAGTAGAAGAAAAACCAGATGTAACCTACGATGACATCGGAGGATTAGACGAACAAATAATAGAAGTCAAAGAAACAGTAGAACTCCCACTAAAAAATCCAGAACTATTCAAAAACATAGGAATAGACCCACCAAAAGGAATATTACTATACGGACCACCAGGAACTGGAAAAACATTACTTGCAAAAGCAGTAGCAAACGAAACAAATGCAACATTCATAAAAATAGTAGCATCAGAATTTGTTAAAAAATACATAGGTGAAGGAGCAAGAATGGTACGAGAAGTATTCGAACTTGCAAAAGAAAGATCACCATCAATAATATTCATTGATGAAATAGATGCAGTAGCAGCAAAAAGACTACAAGCAAGTACAAGTGGAGATAGAGAAGTACAAAGAACACTCATGCAACTATTAGCAGAACTCGACGGATTCGAAAGCAGAGGAGACATAGGAATAATAGGTGCAACAAACCGTCCAGATATACTAGACCCAGCATTACTAAGACCAGGACGATTCGACAGATTCATAGAAGTACCAGCACCAGATGAAGAAGGAAGAAAAGCAATCCTAAAAATACACACAGCAAAAATGTCCCTTTCAGAAGAAGCAGACATAGACCTATTAGCATCACTAACAGAAGGAATATCTGGAGCAGACCTAAAAGCAATCTGCACAGAATCAGGAATGTTCGCAATACGTGCAGGAAGAGATAAAATAACAGTAGCAGACTTTATGGAAGCAGTAAATAAAATAACCGGTGCTAAAAAAGAAGAAGATTACAACAAAGAAACAGGTGTAATGTTCGGCTAAAAAAAAACACAAAAAATAATATTTCTCCCCAAAAATATTATTTTACCACTGGCCAGTGATGAACCCTATGAGCTCTGAATTGATGATGAATGATGGGCGATCTGAGGCCATAAAAAAATTACAAAAAAACCACTAAAAAAAGTTTTTTTACCATTAAACACTAAATATTTATTTTTTTCCATTAAAAAAAGAATTATTTTTTCATTATTAAATAAAAACGAATTATTATGTTTAAAAGAGATAAAAATTGGGCTGGAGAAACAATAATACAAACTACCAGACCAAATTTCATACTAGGAAACAAAGGAGCATTATTTGCAATACTGCTCTTAGGAATATTAGTCTACATTTACAATTTAGTGAAAATGTTTGTAGTTAATTATAGTCTTGATTTAAAGATTTTAAAATTCACTCAATTACCACTAACAAGAATAGTAACTCTAATATTCCTATTTATGGGTTTAATACTAGTTTTATATATCTTATTTAAAATTTTATCTTGGTCTACACATAAATACACAATAACTACAGCAAGAATAATAACAGAAAAAGGATTTATACGTAAAAACAAATCAAGTATGCCATATAACACAATTCAAGATATCCAAATAGATCAAAGTCTAATTGGAAGACTAGTTGGAATAGGTTCAGTAATAGTTTACAGTGCATATGATGGTAATAATTTAGATTTACATCAAATATCAAATCCACAAGAAATAGAAGAATTAATGTTTGATCAACTACAACAAAGTCGCAGAATGAGTGAACCAATTTCTCCTATACATAATCAATATCAACAAACACAACCAGAGTATCAGCAAGCTCAACAAACTTATCAACAAACTCCACAAGATTACCAACAGTCACAACAAGCTTATCAACAAGCACAACCAGAGTATCATCAAGCCCAACAGAATTATCAACAAGCAGATTACCCTATTAATAATCAACAAAATGAGTACAACAACCAACATAATGAATATGCTAACGAAACAATAAATGGAAATGGTTTTAATTACTCAACAAACACTCATACTTTAAATAATGAAGGAAAGTTTCACAACCAATCAGAAGAACCAAGAAATTACACAACAGAAGAATTTGACCAATCTATAAATGAAGCAATAAAAAATCTAAATGGAAATGTAAGATTCCAACAACAAGAAACAGATAAAAATCCTAATGAAAATATTCCACAAGAAAATATTCAACATGAAAATATTCAGCATGAAACTATCCCAAATAATGAACCCCATAATTTATATGATGATTCAATAAAAGAAACATACTCATCAGAAAAAGAAAATTATATCCACTATCAAGATGACAAAAAATATGATAGTGAAACTGAAAGAGAAAATGTTATGGAACGCCATAAATCTAAATTTAACAAATATCGAAAATAATATCTTTCAAAAATAATACACATTCTTTTTTAATTTTATATACATTTTCTCTAATTTTATACAACTTACACAAACAAGTTAAATATTATCTTATTTAGCTTCAATAATTAAATAATTTAGATAAGAATCATATGAAATTATAAAAGATAAATTAAATTAAAATATCATCTACTTTTTTTCAAAAAAATCTAAAAAGCATATCACATAAATAAAAATTAAAAAAAATTACACACTCAAAAACTCTTTATCCAAAATCCCACACATTAAAACACACAAACTAAAAAATACATACCACATCTAATTTATTCAAGTTATAATTTTTAATTACTCAATTCATCTCTAAAAATAATTTATATATAATACTTATTTTAAATTAATCATTATAAGTCATTTTTATTCTATAATAATTATTATATAATAAAAAAAAATTTTCTCGAGGAAAAAAATTATGAAAGCAGAATCTTTTAAAATAACTGATGGAGTATACTGGGTAGGAGCTCTAAACTGGGACACTCGAAGCTTCCACGGATACTCAATAAACGGAACAACCTACAATTGTTACCTTGTTTTCGGAGAAGACAAAGTAGCATTAATAGATAATGTTTACCATGGGATGTCAAAACAATTACATGCAAGAATAAAGGATGCATTCGAAAAAGAAGGAAGAGACGAAGTCAAAATAGATGTATTCATACAAAACCACAGTGAAAAAGACCACTCCGACGGCCTATCAAAAACATTAAAAAAATTCCCAGAAGCAGAAATATATGCATCTGCTAAATGTGTAAACTTCCTAAAAGGACAATTCGAAGAACTAAAAGATATTGAAGTAAACGAAGTAAAAACAGGGGATACAGTAGACCTTGGAGGTAAAACACTAACATTCTTCCAAGCACCATTACTACACTGGCCAGACAGTATGTTTACAATGCTACTTGAAGATGGAATATTATTCTCAAACGATGCATTCGGACAACACTTATGCTTATCACAAAGATACGCAGAAGAAGTAGATCCTGGAACAATGGAAAAAGAAGCAAGAAAATACTATGCAAATCTTGTATTACTAGGATCTCCAGCATTAAGACGAAAACTTGCAGAATTTGAAGAATTAGGTTTAAAAGATAAAACAAAAATGATAGCTCCATGTCACGGACAAATATGGAAAAACCCAGAAACAATACTAGAATTATACACAAAATGGGGAACAGGAGTCTGTAAAGATAAAATAACAGTCATCTACGATACAATGCACCACTCCACACAAAAAATGGCACATGCAATAGCAGAAGGTATAATGAGTGAAGGTGTAGAAGTAGCAATGTACTTTATGCAAGAAGATGCACCAGATGATGTTATAACAGATGTTCTAGACAGTAAAGCAATAGCACTCGGAGCACCTACAATGATGAACAACCCATTCCCACGTATAGGAAACACAATATACTGGTTTAATTGTGTAAACTTCAAACAAACAACCAGTATCAAAAAAGCATTACTATTCAGTAGTAAAGGATGGGGTGGAGGAGCCCTAAGAAAACTCCAACCAGATCTTGAAGGAGCTGGATTCGAAATATTTGATTCAATAGAAACAACATTCACACCAACAGATGATGTATTGGATGACTGTTTTAATGCAGGTAAAGAACTTGCAAAAACAATAAAAGAATAAGAATAAACCTATTTTTATTCTTTTAACTTTTTTTCTTATTTTTAAAATATATACACAAAAAAAACAGTTTTATACTAATATAATAATACTTTATCAAAAAAAAGAGATAAAGCAATAAATAAAAAAATTTATTGCCTTTTTTTTAAAATTTTTTAATCTAAATCATTAATACTTACATCCTTAGTTTCAGGTAATGTCCAAATCCAAATACCACAAAGGAAAGCAAATAATGCAGCAATAGCTATACCATAACTTAAATCAAAGTAAGTTGCAACAAGAGTTATAATCACGGGGGTAATAAATTGAGCTCCACGTGCAAGATTGAAAACTGTTCCAACACCAGTATTTCTGATTTTTGTAGGGAACAATTCTGAGAATAATGCACCAAATCCACCAAAGAATCCAGTACCAAAACCTGTTAAAAACATAAATACTAAGATTAAATCAGGAATAATATTAATAACATTCCAACAAAGAGTAATCATAGCTATACTTAAACCCATAATAAAACTATAAATAGTAAAAGCAGGACGTCTTCCAAGCTTCTGAGACACATAACCAAAACTAGTATAACCTGTGAAATCTCCAATTTGAATTATCACTATTCCAATTGTAGAACCAATTAATGTTAAACCTCTCTCTTTTACAAGATATGTTGGTAACCAAGAATATGTAAACCAATATGCAGACATACCAAATATACATAAGATTAAAGACATAATGAAGATTTTTCTATGTTCCTTAGTGATTAATTCTTTAAACTTTTTGAATATATTGGTTTTAGCATATTGATCTTTATTTTGAAGCCAAACATCAGATTCTTTAATATATCTTCTTATAAAAATAACTGTAATTGCAGGAATTATTGAAACTAAAAATGTCATCCTCCAACCAATAACAGGACTTACAACTCCTCCAACTAATGAAGCTAACATCACACCAACAGGTGCTCCAGATTGCATGAAAGCACCAAATTTAGCCCGTAACTTATCAGGGAATGTTTCACTAATATAAATCTGTCCAGTAGCCCATTCTCCACCAACACCTAAACCAGTAATAAATCTAAATATTACTAATGAATAAAAAGACCATGAAAAAGCACATAATAATGTACCTACAGAATAAATAAGAATAGTCCACTGCAATACCTTTTTACGCCCATATTTATCTCCTAATGCTCCAAAAACAATACCTCCCAAACCAGTGGCAAATAATGATAAACCTAAACATAAAGAAAGCATTTCTGCATTAATATTTAAACTAGACTGGATTTCTGATATTAAAAAAGTAAATAATACTAAATCATAGAAATCAAAAACCCAACCAGCCCAACTCAAACCAAAAATTCTATAATGGTTTTTATTGAGTTTTGTTTCTTCATTCATTAACATAATTAATCTAACAACCTAAAAAAGTTAAATTATTTTAAAAAATATTCACATAAAAACATAAAATCTTTAATTTTTTTTTAGTATTAATTGATTTTCTTTATTTGATACTTTTTAAAGATTTTTATTTATTTTTTCAGAAGTTTTTTTTTAAAGAACTCTTTTAGGTTTAATTTTAAAATAAATATTTTCTAAACATTTAACAGATAATTTTGGAGAATATAAATTCTTAAATATATTTAAATATAATTTTTTAAAAATTTTTCAATGCCGTCAATTTAATTTTTTTGTTGTGTTTTTATATATTTTTTCCTCC
>CAZJLS010000070.1:0-9183 GCA_964547125.1 uncultured Methanobacteriaceae archaeon
GTTGGTGGGAATTTTTGGTTTTCTGCATAGTATAGGAAGTTTTTTAGTACTTTTACTCCTGGTGTTTTTGTTTCTGTTATGTTGTTTGATTTGAAGTTTGTAAATACTACACATTTTTCTTTTGCTCTTGTTATTAGTACGTTTAGTCTTCTTTCTCCTCCGTCTTTGTTTAATGGTCCGAAGTTTAGTGTGAGTTTGTGGTTGTTGTCGTATCCGTATCCTATGCTTATGAGTATTATGTCTCTTTCGTCTCCTTGTATGTTTTCTAGGTTTTTTACGAAGAATCCTTCTGTTCTTGTGGAGTTGAAGTATTCTTCTAGGTGGGGTTTTTCTTTGAGTTTTATTTCTAGCGTGTCATATATTGCTTCTTGTTGTGCTTTGCTGAATGTTCCGATTCCTAAAGTTTTTTCGTATCCGTGTTTTTCGAATTGTTCCATTGCATAGTCTATTATGTATTCTGCTTCTTTTGGGTTTTTTCTGCTTGTTCCTTTTTCATAGGTTGTGTCTTCGTGGTATTCTAGTTTTAGTCCTAGTGTGTCGTCGTTTGTTTTTGGTGATGGGTATATGTATAGTTCGTTGTTGTAGAATTCCATATTTGATACTGCTATTAATGATTCGTGTCTGCTTCTGTAGTGCCATTTTAACATTTTGCTTGGGAATGCTAGTGAGCATGTGTTTAGTATGCTTTCATCATTGCTTAGGTTTATTTCTTCATCTTCGTTTTCTAATTCAACATCAAAGAAGTTTGTTGGTGGTAGTTGTTTTTTATCTCCGATTACTATGCTGTTTTTTCCTCGCATTATTGCTCCTATTCCGTCTTCGACTTTTACTTGGCTTGCTTCGTCGAATATTACGTAGTCGAAGTATCCTTCATATGCCATTGGGTCTAGGTATTGTGCTATACTTATTGGACTCATTAAGAAGCACGGTTTTATATTAATTATAGTGTCTTGTGCTTCTTTTAATGTTTTTCTTAATGGTTTTACATTTCTTTTTTTGTTTATTTCGTTTAATAGTATTCCCAAACTTGATTGTCTGTTGATTGTTTGGTTTAGGTTTGGTCTTTTGTTTATTATTATTTCTTTTACTCTGTTTTGGTTTTCTTTTAGGGCTTTTTTATCTAATGTTTTAAATTTTTCTATTAGTTCATCTTCAATATTTGAGTTGAAGTTGAATAGTATTTCATTGTTTTTCTCCAATACATCATTTAGGCAGTTTATTGCATAGTTGTAGTTGAATAATGGTATTATACATTCTGTTTTTATTTGGTCTTGATTTATTAGTTGAATTAGTGGTGATATTAATGGGTTAGGGTTTTTAATGTGTGTTCTGTAATTTCTAAAATCGTTTAGTTTGTATGTATTTTCTATTAAATCTGTTATGTGTTTTTCTAGTGTTTTTGTTTCTATTGTGTTTATTGTGTTAATTTGTATTTCTCCTTCAAATTGGAGTATTTGGTTTAGTTTATTGAATTCTATATTAATGTTTTCTTTTAATTGGTTTAGTTGTTTTATTGTTTGATTTATATTTTCTGATGGGTTGTTATTAATGTATTTTATAGTGTTATCAGTTATTATTCCATCATTGTAGAGTTTTGTGAATTCTATATTGATTTTAACTATATTTTCTAGTGTTTGTGTGTTTGAGTTGATATCTTTCCATTCTTTTTTAAATATTTCTCTTTTTGGATATTCTTTTATTTCCTGAAATGTTTTTTTAATTTTTATTAACTCTATTACTTGGTATTGTATTTCTCGAATATTTTTAAATTCTTTATTTGTATATTCTTCTGCTTTATTTTTTATATTATTATATTCTAATTCCATATTTTGTAGAGATTCTAATTCTTTTAATATTTCATTGTTATCCATATTTACTGATGAATATTCTAATATTTGATTTTTTATTAAGTTTAATTCTATATTTTCATTTATTAAGTTTTTATAATCATTTATTAGTTCTTCATCACTTCCTTGTGGATGGAATGTACGTAAATATTGTTTTGATTCTTTTACTTTCGGGTTTAACTTTCCAAATAATGAATCTTTATTTTCAATGAAAATATCTAAATTATATTCTAAATTACCATTTAAAGCTGTTTTATATTGTGATTTGTTTATATAGTTATAATGTTTTCTAAAAGACTGAATTAATTCATCTAAATTTAATTTGAATATGTCTTGAGAAATGTTTAAATTATCCATTTTTTCTTTTAAATTGTTAATATCATTTAAAAAATCATCTAAATCTTGGCTTAAAAAAGTTAAATCTAAGTTTTCAGTTTCATTTTGAAATGTTTTAATCTTATCTATTATTTCAAAATTAAAATCATCCAATATTGACAAATTTGAGTTAAATTCAATATTAAAAACATCACTTAAACAATTAAACTCCTTACAGTCAATTTCTTCACTGAAACTTTTTGAAATATTTATAAAATCATTTAAATAATCCTTAAGATTATTTAGATATAAATTAATATTATTCAAATCTTCAGATTTTAAATCATCAACATTTGTATCATTCCAAAAATTAGAATGTATCGGACTAATTAATGAATATAAATGTTCAATTTCCTTTAAATTATTAATACATTCACCACGAGAATTTAAATCATAGCTTCCAACATTAGGTATATTATACATATAAATTTTTTGCCCACTTTCTTCTAAAATTTGAAGATTTAACTCATGCATACCAATTAAATCATATACTGTAAAGCCTGTATCTTCATACTCACTAGATAAAATATCCATATAATTATTTAATCTTAAACGAAGTGAATCTAAATCTTCAAAAACAGAATTATCAACTTGAACACTATCATCTAATTTTAATACACGATGAATCTCTTCTAAAACTTCTTTCTTTTTAATTTTATCACTATGTAATTCAAGACAAGCATCTCCCAAACCAATACTATCCAAACGATTTTTAACAACTTCTAAAGCAGCTTTTTTCTCACTAACAAATAAAACAGTCTTATCATTTGCAAGTAACTCTGAAATTAAATTAACAATAGTTTGAGATTTACCAGTACCAGGAGGACCTTCAATAACAAGATTACCATATTTTTTAGCATAAATTAATGCATTAAGTTGTGATGAGTCAGCATCCAAAACATTGTAAAAATCAGTACTGTTAAGATTACTATAATCTTCATCAAAACCTTCATTATCTCCTTCTACAGAGTTAAAAAGATTAATAATATTATTATTTTCAACAGATTTTGGCCAAATATTTAAATCTAAATCTTTATACATTACAAATTTCTTGAAATTAAAATCACTTAAATATATATTATTTGATACAAACCAAGAATCTTTAATCTTAATATTTTCTTTAACCAAATCAAGATATTCATAAATATCATCAATTGATTCCATATCCTTATCAAATAAAGGTAAAATAATATCTTGTTCTTTCAATTTATAAAATAAACTAATATTTGCTTGAATATCTTCTAAATTATACTCAACCTGCATTACACCATTAATATTATCTTTTATAATATTAACTGGAACTAAAATTAAAGGAGCTTTATGAAATTCTAATTCACTATCAGATTCTTTCCACATTAAAAAACCTAAAGCTAAAAAAATATTATTAAAACCTTGCTCTTCTATAAAAAGTTTAGCTGATCTAATTAACCTATTTAAATTAGAATTTAAACTCTCTTCAGAAAGACTAGTTTGCAAAAATAAATCTGTGAAATTTTCAGGAACACAATTATTATCTGGTCTAAACCATGGAGTATCATCTGATATAGGTTCATCAGAATCTATAAAATCAAATGTTAAAACTTCACTATTAACAACTAAAAGATTAAATATATGTCCAATATCTTCATTAATAATTGGTATTGTGTTTTTTCTAGGTTTGAAATTAATTAAATTATTACGTAAACTTAAATCAAGTAAATTATCTCTTAGTGATGAAATATGATTTTGAATAATTGAAATATTAGATGGCATTTTTAACCCCAAACTAAATTTGATACTTTAATAAACAAATTAATAAAAATAAACATTGCAGATTCAACCTTCTATTTATTAACTTATAATAATAGTATATTGTTTAGGGAGTTTTAAGTTTTTTCTTTTATTAGATTATCTTCAAATGTTTTTATCTTATAATATATTGGGTTTAAAAATATAATTTACTATAATAATAATTAATTTGAAATTGTAAAGTTTGCAAATAAATTAGGATATCTCCAAGTATATTCATTTTCTTTTACAATTTCTATTCTTTTATCTGTTACATACACATCTTGTGTTAAGAATTTATCTTTAATGGTTTGTTTTTTAGTTAGCTATGAGTCCATCTATTTTTTTTATCTAATGAGTTTTTTTAAATAAATTTAAAACCAAATTTCTCCATTAAAAAAAAAGAAAGGTTTTTATGTTGATAAAAATTCTTTCATCATAGGATTATTTAAATCCTTATCAACATCTTTTAACAAATCAGGAATGTTTAAATGTTGTGGACAATATTTAACACAAGCTTCGCATTCTATACAGTCTGCAGCACTGCCGTTTTCTTCTTTTTGAGATAAAACTAGATAGTAAACTGATGGTCCTAATTCATCTCCACCTTGTGTTTTATTAATATAATTATTATTATATGTGGAGAAGTATTTAGGTATTGGAATATCTACTGGGCAGTGTTCAATGCAGTAGTTACATTCTGTGCATTTTATTGGTGTTAAATCATTAACTATGTCTCGAACTTGAGTGATTAATTCGTGTTCTTCATTTGTAAGTGGTTTTATATTTTCAAAGATTTTTAGACTGCTTTCCATTTGTTCTATGCTACTTACTCCATTTAGTATCATGAAAACATTGTCTAGGTCGTTGCAGAATCTAAGAGCCCATGAGACATTTTCACTTTTTTCATTGTGGTCTTTGAAGATTTTTTCAGCTGCTTTAGGTAGGTTGGCTAGTGCTCCGCCTTTAACTGGTTCCATGATGATTACTGGTTTATTGTGTTTTTTTGCTATTTCATAGCATTTTTTAGCTTCTATTGATGGGTTTAGCCAGTCTAGGTAATTGATTTGAAGTTGTATGAAGTCGCAGTCTGGGAATGCTTCTAGGGCTTCAAGTAGTGCATCTGATTTGTCGTGTAGTGAGAATCCTATGTTTTTTATTTTTCCTTCTTGTTTTTTCTCTCTTACAAATTCGAATGCGTTGTAGTCGTATACTGCATGATGTGTCATTTCGTTTATGTTGTGTATGAGGTAGTAGTCGAAGTAGTCGACTCCGCATTTTTCTAGTTGTTCTGTGAAGAATTTTTCCATATCTTCTGCTTTTTCTACTGAGAATACTGGTAGTTTTGTTGCGATTATTATGTCTTCTCGTGGGTATCTGTCTACTACTGCTTCTTTTAGTACTGTTTCGCTTACTCCGTTGTGGTATGGGTATGCTGTATCGAAGTATTTGCCTCCTTTGGCGATGTATAGGTCTACCATTTTTTTAACTTGTTCTATATCTACTTTGCTTGGGTCGTTTTCATCTAATTGGGGAAGGCGCATCATTCCAAAACCGAATTTATCCATTTTTTCACCTTAAAAATTTTTAGTATTATTTTTTATCTTATTATATAAATAGTAAGTAATACTTTATTTATTTTTCCTTTTCTTCTATAAGTTCATTTGCAACTGATGTTATATTATCAGTTAGTATTTCTTTTAGGAAGTTACCAGTGTATGTTCCTGATTTGCTTACTTCTTCAGGTGTTCCTGTTGCTATTAATTTACCTCCTTCTGCTCCTCCTTCTGGACCTAAATCTATTATGTTGTCTGCTGTTTTTATAACATCTAGGTTGTGTTCTATTACAACTACACTGCTTCCTGCATCTACTAGTCTGTTGAGTACGCTTAATAGTCTTTTTATATCTGCGAAGTGTAGTCCTGTTGTTGGTTCATCCAAGATATAGAGTGTGTTTCCTGTGTTTGCTTTGGATAGTTCTTTTGCTAGTTTAACTCTTTGTGCTTCTCCGCCTGAGAGTGTGGTTGCTGGTTGTCCTAGTCTCATGTATCCTAGTCCTACATCATATAGTGTTTGTAGTTTCTTTTTTATTCCTGGTACGTTTTCGAAGAATTCTAGTGCTTCTTCTACTGTCATTTCTAGTACTTCGTAGATGTTTTTTCCTTTGTATCTGACGTCTAGTGTTTCTTCGTTGTATCTTTTTCCTCCGCATACATCACATGGTACGAATACATCTGCTAAGAAGTGCATTTCTATTTGTACTATTCCGTCTCCTTGGCATGCTTCACATCTTCCTCCTTTTACGTTGAAGCTGAATCTTCCTGGTTTGTATCCTCTTGCTTTTGCTAGTGGTGTTTTTGCAAATAGTTCTCTTATTGGTGTGAATAGGTTTATATAGGTTGCTGGGTTACTTCTTGGTGTTCTTCCTATTGGTTTTTGGTTGATTATGATTATTTTATCTACGTTTTCTGCTCCTTCTATTTTTTTATGTTTTCCTGCATACATGTATTTTCTGTTAAGTATTGTTGCTAGTCCTTTGTAGAGTATTTCGTTTACTAGGCTGCTTTTTCCAGATCCACTTACTCCTGTTACACAGTTGAATAGTCCTAGTGGTATTTTTACATCAATATTTTTTAGGTTGTTTTGTTGTGCTCCTTTTATTGTTAGGTATTTTCCGTTTCCTTTTCTTCTTTCTTTTGGTATTGGTATTTGTTCTTTTCTTGATAGGTATTTTCCTGTTATGCTGTCTTTTGATTGTATTATGTCTTTTGGTGTTCCTTGTGCTATTATTTTTCCTCCGTGTTCTCCTGCTCCTGGTCCTATGTCTACTATGTGGTCTGCTGAGAGTATTGTTTCTTCATCGTGTTCTACTACTATTAGTGTGTTTCCTATGTCTTTTAGGTGTTTTAGTGCACTTATTAGTTTTTGGTTGTCTCTTTGGTGTAGTCCTATACTTGGCTCATCTAGTATGTAGCATACTCCTACTAGTCCTGAGCCTATTTGTGTTGCAAGTCTTATTCTTTGTGATTCTCCTCCTGAGAGTGTTCCACTTGCCCTTGATAAATTTAAGTAATCTAATCCTACATCTACTAGGAATTTTAGTCTTTGTTTTATTTCTTTTAGTATTTCTTTTCCAATAAATAGGTCTCTTTCGTTTAGTTCTATTTCATTGAAGAATTTGTAGCTTTCTTTTATTGGCAGATCACATACTTCTGCTATGTTTAAATCTCCCACTGTTACTGCTAGCATTTCTGGTTTTAGTCTTTTTCCATGACACTGTGAACATTCCTTATCACTCATGTATTGTTTGATGTGTTTTCTATTCCAGTTTGATTTTGTCTCTACATATAATCTTTCAAGTCTTGATATTACTCCTTCAAATTTTCTATTTACATGATATGATCTGTTTCTTCTTTGGAATTTAAATGGAACTCTTTCATTTGAACCATAAAGTATGATATCCTGTATTTCTTTTGATAAGTCTTTAAATGGTACATCCATACTGAAATTATAATGTGTTGCTACTGCCCTTAACATTTGTATATAGTATCCATCTTTTGTGTTTTTACTCCATGGAACTATTGCACCTTCATTTAATGTTAAATCTGGATTAGGTACAATTAAATCTGGATTCATTTCCATTTTAGCACCAATACCATTACATACAGGACATGCCCCCTGTGGACTGTTAAAACTGAACATTCTTGGTGTTAACTCTTCAAAGCTTAAACCACAATCAGGACATGCAAAATCTTCACTATACCTTTTCTCATAATCATCACCGTCTTTAGGAGAATATAAAACCTTCATATTTCCTTCTGCAAAATTAGATGCTGTTTGAAGTGAATCTGTTAATCTTCTCTTAAAGTCAACACCCTCTCTTATAATTAACCTATCTACAACAACTTCAATTGTGTGTTTAAATGTTTTCTTTAAATTAAATTCTTCTTCTAAATCATGTATTTCCCCATCTACTCTTACACGTACAAAACCTTTTTCTCTTAACTCTTCAAATATTTGTTTGTGTTGACCTTTTCGATCTTCTACCATTGGAGCAAGTAATTGTATTTTTAAACCTTCACCCTCACTTATAATACTGTCTGCAATTTGACCTATAGTTTGTTGAGAAATTTCATCTCCACAATTTGGACAATGAGGTATCCCAATTCTTGCAAATAATAAACGTAAATAATCATAAATTTCCGTCATAGTTCCAACAGTAGAACGAGGATTTTCACGAGTTGTTTTTTGATCTATACTAATTGCAGGAGATAAACCCTCAATATAATCAACTTCAGGTTTTTTCATCTGCCCCAAAAATTGTCTTGCATAAGCTGATAGTGATTCAACATATCTTCTTTGACCTTCTGCATATATAGTATCAAATGCCAGAGTAGTTTTACCTGAACCACTTAAACCAGTTATTACAATAAATTCATCCCTTGGTAATGATAGGTTGATGTTTTGAAGGTTATGTTCTCTTGCTCCTTTAAGTATTATTTGTTTTTTTGAATCTTCAGCCAAAATTACAAGCTCCTTAAAATAATTAATAATTAGAAATCTAAGATTTAAACAATTTAAAAAATATATTTATATTAATAGTATATTAATACTTTAAGTCCATTTGAAAAGTAATAAAAATTTTAAAATAAGAAAAATAAGTAAAAAATGAAAATCAACTTAATAAGATATTGTTCCATTTATCCAAGTACAATACCTTCTTTTAAAACATTTTTCATAAAAAGAAAATCTTTTTTAGAATTGTAATCCTTTTCAGACATTACTAATGGAGATAATATTTCATATTTTTCTTAGACCAATATTTGTCATTAATTCACTTATTTCAGACCAAATTTTATCTTTATAATTGCTTATGATAAGTATATCAATATCAGAGTCTTCAGTACCATCCCCACGTGCAACAGAACCAAATAAGATAATTTCTTTAATATATTTCGAATTAATTGTATCTGCAAACTCACAAGCAATTTCCATTCTATTATTCATTTTATTATCTCCTATACACTTTAATAATTTATCATAAATATTAAAATATTTTTCTTAAAATCTTTTTTGAGTTGGGTTAGAATTATGATTATGGCACTACACAAGTTTATGAAATTAAAATAATTAGTATATAAAAAAATAATATCTTTATTTAGAGAAAATTTGATATAAAATTAAGTTTATTGAA
>CAZJLS010000071.1:0-8297 GCA_964547125.1 uncultured Methanobacteriaceae archaeon
GAAGAATACCTTCAAAAAGCAATAAAACTAGATTTAATAAAAAAAGAAAAAGAAAAATACACCTTCAACAATCCATTGTATTCAGTATACTTTACAGAAAAAATCAAACAGGATAAAACTCCTCTTTAGATATAAAACTAATTTTAAAATAAAAACCCTCATCATCAAAAGTTTCAACATCACCTGGATTTAAACTAGCTAAAAAACTTTTAAAATCAACCAAACCATCAAAATAATGCTTCAAAACCATATTATCTAATTTAAACTCATTTTTCTCTCCATCGTTTATTTCATATATTTCTTCACAACCAATATCATAGTCATAAACTGGTGGAAAATGAGTTAAAATATTCAAACTTTCATCCTCAAATTCGATTAAATAATTACAATCGTAAGTTTCACTCATTAAATATCCATTATGTTCTGCATTTAAAATAATTTCAATATTAGCTATTTTTTTACTTGCACCAATATATCTAAACTCACTAAGAAAATTATTTTCTTCAAAAATTTTCCTGTATTTCTCATCACTAATTCCTACAAGCTTATTATCTTGATTTTTATCATAAAAAACTGTAATTTCACACTCTTTTTTATCTTTTACAATATACTTTCGCTCAATTATGTTTTCATCACACATTTTATATATTCCTCCAAAGAATGTTTTTTTTCTTGTTTAGTTTTTATGTTTATTATATCTTTTAGAAGGTGGAGTTTTTAGTGTTAAAACTTAAGTTAAAAACGAAATGTTTAAATAAGGTAAATAAGATTTAATTTGTTAATTTATTATAAAGAAGTATTAAAATTTAAGTTTAAAGCGAAATTTTCAAATATTAAATTTCAAAAAGGTATTATATAAAGCATTTTTTTTAAGGTTTTTTTCATGACTTATACAATAGATGAAATCAAAAAATTAGCAATTCCTCTTGCTTCAGAATATAAAATAAAAAGTTTAAGTCTTTTTGGTTCATACTCTAAAGGTGAAGCAAATGAAGATAGTGACTTAGATTTTGTTATGGATAAAGGAGATTTAAAAGGTATTGAATATTTCTCTCTCTTAGATAAATTAGAAAAAACTTTTAATTGTCATGTAGATTTGATTAGTAAAGGATCTTCTAATAAAAAATTTTTAAAATCAATAGAAAAAGATGAAGTGCTAATTTATGAACGATAAAGATAAAAGAAAATGTTAGAACTATTATAAAAGAAAAATGTTTTTTTTTCTATAAAATGAAAATATTAATAATCTTAATTTTACCTATTTACTTATTTTTTTAAAGATTTAAATATTAAATAAGTCCATAAAATACTATTGTAATAATAAAATTATTAGGAGGAAGAGTATTTAATGGCTGATACTAAAAAATTAGGAATTATTCCTATTATTTTAGGTTTAATATTTATATTATTTCCAGTAATAAGTTCACAAGTACTTTCAATTATGATTGGATTGGCTGTTATTATTGCAGGACTTATTTTACTTACAAGTGGAATTACTATTGGTAAAAACTCATTACCTTTAGCTATTATTAATGTAATACTTGGTATCATTGCAATAATTTGTGGTTTAATGTTTATCTTTAATATTGATATTGTGCCATTTATTGTTGGTTTAGAGTTCTTTGTAATTGGTGTTATATTTATCTTCTTTGGTTTAAGTGGATATTTCTCAGAGTTAAGAACTATTTCTGGTGGTGCTGCATTACTTATTATTGTTTTAGGTATTATAAGTATTATTCTAGGTATTTTCTTTGCAGATAAAACAATTCTTGTTTCAATATTCATTGGATTATGTTTATTAATACAAGGTGTTAGAATGCTAGTGCAATAAAAAAATATTTTTTTGGTGAATGATTATGGAAAATAATAATATGGTAAGTATTTTACTTGTAATTCTTGGTTTAATATTTATTTTATTTCCAATGTTTAGCATAACTCTTGTATCCATATTTGTTGGATTTGGAGTTCTTATTGCTGGAGTTGGACTTCTTACTATTGGTTTGCAAAATAGAAGTGAATTAAATGTTTTACCATCAATTAGTATTGTTTTAGGTATTATTGGTATTATATTTGGTCTTGTTTTTATTTTTGGTTATAATGCAGTTTCATTTATTACAGGTATACAATTTTATATTCTTGGTTTCTTGTTAATTATCATTGGTATTTGTGGATTTATTTATGATTTAAAGAATATTTCCTCTATAAGTTCTTTGATAATGGTTGTTTTTGGTTTTGTATCTTTGTTACTTGGTGCTTTTGCATTTAATCATCCTGAAATTCTTGCAATTTTCATTGGTTTATTGTTAATACTTCAGGCTATTAGAATCTTTTTACTTGAGTAAAAAAATTTTTTTTTTACTCATCAAATTTTTTTTATTTTTAAATATTATTTTTTATATAAGTATATTCTATGGCAAGGATAAAAACAGCATTACTTATGACGGTTGGTGTAGGTGGAGATAGTTAAGAGCGAATTGATAGTCTTGCACATGGAATGTTACAGTCTATTAAGTCTCGAAACTCAGATATTGTTATCTTTTTTGGTTCATCTAAGTCTTTAAATACTATTGAGTCTCTTAAAGTTCAGTATTTTAAGGAATTTAATATGGATTTAGATTATGATTTTGTTGAAATTAATAATATTGATGATTTTGATGATTATTATTTAGGTTTTGATAAGTGTATTCGTGATTTATCAAAGGAATATAAGATTTTTATTGATCATACCTCTGGAACTAAGACTATGTCTATGGCTGCAGCTATTGCTGCTTTAGTTTATAATAAGGATTTATATGTTATTGAGGGTGAGCGGAAAAATGGTGCTATTATCAAGGGTACTGAAACTGTTAAACAGCAAAATCTTTATCTTGCATATGATAAGATGATTATTGATAAGGTTAAAGAGTTTTTTAATAATAATCGTTTTGACTCTGGTTTGGATTTACTTGAGGTTGTATCTGATCCGAAGATTAATAAGGATGTTTATAAGCAAATGTTTAAAGCTTATTCTTTTTTTGATAAGGTTAATCATAAGGAAGCTTTAGATAATTTTAACAGTAAACTTTTTGTAGATGAGTTTCCAAATCTTAAAGGTAAGTTACAATTGAATATTAAGGCTTTAAATATTATTAATACTGAGCATAAGCTTAAATATGTTTATACTTTGGCTAGTATTTTTAATAATGCTGATAGACGTATGACTGAGTTTAAATATGATGATGCTATTGCTCGTTTGTATAGGTCTTTTGAGCTTATTGCACAAATTAGACTTTATGATGAGTATGGTGTTGATAGTTCTGATGTATTTCTTGATGATTTAGATGTGGATTCAACTTATCTTGAAGATTTAAAACTTAAGGTGCGTGATGGTAAAATTAAGTTAGGTCTTGTTGATGATTATGTTTTACTTTATAATTTAGGTGATAGTTTAGGTGAGTTTTTTATGGATAATGCTCGTTTAATTTTAGATAAGATTAAATTGCGGAATACTTCTATTTTGGCTCATGGTTTAAATTATACTAGTGGTGAGGAGTATAATAGTTTTAGAGATATTGTTTATAAGGCTGCTTGTATTTTAGATGGGGATTTTGATACTTATCTTAGTGAGACTAAGTTTCCTGTATTTTAATTATTCCTTCTTTTAATTTTTTTAGTCCTTTTTTTAAGGTTTCTTGTGGGCATGCTATATTCATTCTTAAAAATTGGTCTCCGTTTTTTCCAAATATTGCTCCTGGGGTAAGGTATAGTCCTTGGTTTTTTTGTAATTTTTTTGATAGTTTTTCTGAGGTGATGTTTAGTTTGCTGCAGTCTAGCCATAGGAGGTATGTTGCATCTGAAGCTACTAGTTTGATTTCAGGTATTTCTTTTTCTAGGTATTTTTTTGTTATTTGTTTGTTGTTGTATATGTATTTTTTTAGTTGTTCTAGCCATGGTTTTCCGTGGGTGTATGCTTCTATGGTTGCATCTATTGCGAAGTAGTTGGCTTGTCCTGAGTCGTCTATGTATATTTGTTCTTGTATTTGTTTTTTGTATTTTTTTGTGTGTATTATTGAGCTTTGTATTCCTGCTATGTTGAATGTTTTTGTTGGTGCGATACATGTTATGGCATCATCATCTATACTTGCATATGGCAAGTATTGTTTTTGCGGGTCTGTTAGGTCGCAATGTATTTCATCAGATATGACTGTTACATTGTGTTTTTGTGTTAATTCTTTTATTTTTATTAGTTCTTCTTTGTTCCATATTTTTCCGATTGGGTTATGTGGGTTACATAGTAGCATGAGTTTTGTTTTTTCGTGTGATAGTTTTTCTTCCAGGTCTTTGAAGTTTATATTATATTTTCCGTTTTTATAGTCTAGGGGGTTTTCTATTATTTTTCTTTTGTTTTTTTCTATTACATTGAAAAATACATTGTATACTGGTGTTTGTATTAGTATTTGGTCGTTTTTTTGTGTTAGTGTTCGTATTATGCTTGATATTGATGGCATTACTCCTATGCTGTATATTAGGTTTTCTTTTTTCATTTGTATTTGGTAGTTTTCTTTCCACCAGTTTATGTATGCTTGGTAATATTGGTTTGGTATTATTGTGTATCCGTATATTCCAAATTCTGCTTTTTCTTTTATGGTTTTTTGTATGGGTGGTGCTGTTTGGAAGTCCATATCTGCTACCCACATGGGTAGTTCGTTTTCTGTTAGGTCCCATTTTAGGGAGTTGGTATTGGTTCTTTTGTGTATTTTGTTAAAGTTTGTCATGGTTTTTTTCATCTACTCTTGCATTTTGCAAGTATTGTTTTTTAATACTCTTAAGTATTTTTGTATTATTTTTTCTATGTTTAATTAGAATATTTTTTGTAATAATGTTTATATATTATGTTTTCCTAATATTTACATAATTGATATATTTTTATACTTTAATGTACAATTTTTATACAATTTATTAGAAAAGAAAGATACAGAGGAAAAAAATATGCAAACAAAAATAGAACTATCATCAGAAGATGTGGCAACAAAATGGTACAACATAAACGCAGACCTACCAAAAGAATTACCAGCACCAAAAAACAGTGAAGGAAAAGACCAAATAGGAACACTGCCAAAAATCTTCATAGAAGAATGCCTAAACCAAGAATTCTCAACAGAAAGATACATAAAAATACCAAAAACCGTAAGAGAACTATACCAAAGACTAGGAAGACCAACACCACTATGCAGAGCAATTGGACTAGAAGAAAAACTAAACACACCAGCAAAAATATACTACAAAAGAGAAGACACATCACCAACAGGAAGCCACAAAATAAACAGTGCAATAGCACAAGCATACTATGCAAAAAAAGCAGGAATAGAAAGAATAACAACAGAAACAGGAGCAGGACAATGGGGAACAGCACTATCTCTAGCAAGCTCACTTATGGACATAGACTGCACAGTCTACATGGTAAGAGTATCATTTGACCAAAAACCATTCAGAAAAACAATAATGAATCTATACGACGGAACAGTATATGCATCACCAAGTAAACAAACAGAAGTCGGAAGAAAAATACTAAAAGAAACACCAGACCACCCAGGATCACTAGGAATAGCAATATCAGAAGCAGTAGAAGATGCACTAGCAGACGAAAAAGTAAAATACACACTGGGAAGTGTACTAAACCACGTCATACTACACCAAACAGTAATAGGACAAGAAATACAAACACAACTAGAAATAGCAGAAGAAACACCAGATACTATGATAGCATGTGTCGGAGGAGGAAGTAACTTCGGAGGAGCACTATTCCCATTCATAAAAGACAAAATAAAAGGAAACACAGAAACAGAATTCATAGCAGCAGAACCATCAGCATGTCCAACACTAACAGAAGGAGAATACACCTACGACTTCGGAGACAATATGGGATTCACACCACTACTTAAAATGTTCACACTCGGACACGACTTTGTAGCACCATCAGTACACGCAGGAGGACTAAGATACCACGGAATGAACTCACAAGTATCACTACTTAAAAAAGAAGGATATATAACACCAAGAACCGCACACCAAACAGAAGTCTTCCAAGCAGGAAAACTCTTTGCAAAAACAGAAGGAGTAATACCAGCACCAGAAACAAACCATGCAATAAAAATAGCAATAGACGAAGCAAAAAAATGTAAAGAAACAGGAGAAGAAAAAACAATAGTCATGAACTTCTCAGGCCACGGACTAATGGACTTCAAAGGATACGAAAGCTATATGAACGGAACAATGGAAGATGCAAAATAAACATCTTCCAAATTTTTTTATATTAAAGGATCAGGAAAACGAGGATTACTTTTAGGAGGCTTAGGCCCACCAATCTTATCCAAACGCAACCTTAAAAACAATTCACCCTCACCAGTTAAAGCATAAATAGGAATCTCTTCACCAACACTAAAAATAGCTCTACTTTCACAAAGTTCACGAATATATTTAGAAGCACAAGCAGTAACAACATCACAAGACTCAACAATCTCTAAAGCTTCATCCTCACTTAAACCAGTAGTATGAACAGCAAACTTATAAACATTAAGTTCTGGATACTTAGATTCAATACTGCTAGTGTCCAGATATCCTGCAAGAGTAACTGCAATATTTCTATAACCTAAACTAATACTTTTTTTAATACCTTCAAGTTGATTTATATTGGCATTATCAGAATCTACCACTCTTTCTTTTCCAATTTTTTCTATTAATTCTGGTATTGGACTAGTTTTAACAAGTCCAGATACTCGCCCACCAATACCCTGAACCATTTCAGCATCATCAATAATTACAGTTCCACAACCTTCACAAACCATAACCACACAATCAATAATATTCTCTTCTAAAAGTGTGCATAAGATTTCTGAAATTCCAAAATTTAAAAAATCCTTCATCCTAATTTGACGATTACCTGTACACATTCCAAAATCATCAATTCTGTACTGAATATTCGCTTTTACAGCATCACTTGTTATTTTCTTCATATTATGATATTTATGAAATAGTGGACAGTAGTCAATTTCACTTTCTCCAACTTCAACAACTTTACCATCCCGTATTTTTACAGGAGTTTTACCAATAGCTTCTATAATATGCTCATCCATAAAATAACCTCTTAATGTATTTTATATAAAGTAAACTAATTAATATAACTAAAAATATTGCAACAATCAATTCAAAGTTAAATATGTAATTAATAATCATATTGTAATTAACTTTTAATATATATTCTGATGCTTTTGCACTTATTACAAATGGAAATGAAAATGCTGCAAAACTTGGATAAAAACCAATACTCCTAGATTTAATAAGATTAAAAATTGAAACTAAATAAGCTAGTAAATGTCCAATATATAAAATTAAAATAAAACTAAAATTTATACTACTGCTTGATGAAATATATGCAACAATTAAAATACTAAATAATGCAGTATAAATAGATTTAAAAGGCTTATTAGAGTCCGGAATATCCTTATTTTTCAAATATCTGTATGTTACAAGTAAAAAACTAGGTATCATAAGACAAAATCCTATAATAAAGAATATGTATCCAATATTTTCTATTTGAAATACGGGTGATGTTATTGTTGCCATTGAAATTCCAACATACACAATCCACCAAGTACCATAAACATCATTTAAATTAAAATCACGTATGACAAAACGATAAGTAAACACAATAATTATAATTAAATGAATGATAATTCCCAGAATCCATAAGAGTATACTATAAAATCCAAAAAAATCATAAAGATATGTAGATAAAAGCATTAAAGACATACTAAAAGTTCCAAAAGAACTTAAAATAATAGGACTATTCAAATCAGATTTAACAAAACCAGGATATTTAAACATCTTAAATAAAATAAGAAAAAGAAAACACAATGCAAAAATTAAACAAATAAACTTTAAACTAGAATTAAATTTAAAAAGAACAGATCCAAGAGATAATATTGCTAAAACCAAACCAGATAAAGGTAAAGGAATCTTCTCTAAAATAATAAAATCCTCACAAATATTATATTTGTTAAATATATTTTTTGTTTCTTATTTTATAAAAAAAATTCACTTTAAAATTATGTATTCAATATATTGAATGATAAAAAATTTAAATATATTTTTTGAATAAAAAATTTGTGAACTTATAAGTTAATGATTTCTATTTTTTAAAATTTGTAAACTTATAAGTTTATGATTTCTATTTTTTAAAAAACATAAACTTATATATTTATGAATTTCATAGATTATATTTATGGTAAAAAGAGATTTATATCTAAATAAAATTTCAA
>CAZJLS010000072.1:0-7737 GCA_964547125.1 uncultured Methanobacteriaceae archaeon
ACATAGGACCAGTAAGTGCAAAAAAACTACTAGAAAAATTCGGAACAGTAAACAAAATAGTAAACGCAACAGTAGAAGAACTAAAAGAAGTAGAAGGAATAGGAGACAAAACCGCAAAAAACATACGTAAAGTATTAGACTCACAATACCTACACTTTAAAAAAGAAATAAAAGACAAAAAACTAATTTGAGGCAAAAAAATGAAAATTCTAATGGATGAAAGAGGAAAAAAATACCTACTAAAAGAAGACAGAGAATTCCAAACAGACTTAGGAATAATAAAAAAAGAACAAATGGAAAGAGCCACAATAGGTGACACAATAATAACACACCTAGACAAAAAATTCAAAATAATAAAACCAACAATAAACGACTTCATAGACCTAATGGAGAGAAGATGCTCAATACTAGTACAAAAAGACATAGGAACAGTACTAGCACACACAGGACTAGGAGCAGGAGACAGAGTAATAGACGCAGGAACAGGAGCAGGAGCAATAGCCCTCAACTTCGCAAACATAGTAGGAGAAAAAGGACAAGTAACATCATATGAAATAAGAGAAGACTTCGCACAAGTCGCACAAAAAAACATAGACGAATTCGGAATAAAAAACATAACAATAAAAAACCAAGACATAAAAGAAGGAATAGACGAAGAAGAAATAGATTTAATATTCCTAGACTTACCAAAACCATACGAAATATTCGAAGATGTATACAAAACATTAAGACTTGGCGGATGGTTAGTAGTATACGCACCATACATACAACAAGCAGAAATAAGTCACAAAATAGCAAAAAAAGTAGGACTAACAAACTTAAAAATCATCGAAACATTAGAAAGAGAAATAGAAATAAAATCACAAGGAACAAGACCAAAAACAAGAATGGTTGGACACACAGGATACCTTATATTCGCAAGAAAACTATAAAAAACCTTTTCATCAAATAAATATTCTTGTGTATTTTTTCAATGTTACTTAATTTTTTAAGTAAGTTTATATAAAGAGTTACTTAATTTTTTAAGTAAAAAATAATTTTTATCAAAAAAAATTAGTATAAAATTTTAAAATAAAAAAAAGTTTAATTATTCCATATAAAGTGCTGGTTTATATGGAATAGCATTTTTAGCTTTATTTTTAGGATCATAACTATCATCAGTATGAATAATAATAGTACTATCACATTCTGATTCAATATAATCTAAAGCATCAGTTAATATTTCACTTTCATCTATTTTTCCAACATATCTTGTTTTTGTAACTTCTTGACCTATTTTTTTAGCATTTTGAGCAATTTCTTTTTTATCATCATAGATGTTTTTGGAAATAGCTTCTCCCATTATTCTTCCAATATCTGGTTTTCCTACTTTATCTGCTATTTCATATAATTCCCATTTCCATTCTGGTGCAAGGTATACATGAACTTTTTCAACATCGTCTTTAATCATTTTTTTGATGTCGTTGATGTCGCTTACAAGATTTTGAACTAGTGATTCGGAACGTTCAACTGTTGAATCTATTAATGTTTCATCATATTTTGGCCATTCTGCATTTGATATGAATCCTTCTCCACCATTTTCACTCCATATTTCTTCACAAGTGTGTGGGGTGAATGGTGATAGTAGTCTTAACCATGATTCAAGAACTTTTGTTAATACATAGATCATAGCTGGGTCTTTTGTTTCTATTAGATGTTTTGTACGGTACATGTAATGGTCTAAATCTTTTTTAAGTAGGAAGAATGCTTCTTGTAATGCTTTTCTTGTTTGGAATACTTCTAATGCTTCTGTTGCATTCTTTATTCTTAGGTTTAGTTGGTTTAGCATCCATTTATCGATGGTTCTTGTGATTTCTTCTTCTTTTATATTATTGAGGTCTATGTCATCTTCTTTTATTTCTTTTATTTTATCTGCGAATTGGCTGAACCAGGATAGTCTGCGTTTTGTACCTAAAACTTCTTTTTCTCTCCAGTCGAAGTCTTGCCATGGTTCTGCTGATGACATTAAGAATAGTCTAACAACATCTGCTGTGTATTCTTCTATTGCATCGTCTAGGAGGATGATGTTTCCTTTGGATGATGACATTTTGTTTCCTTCTAGTAGTCCCATTCCGAATACTACGGTTCCTTTTGGCCATTTGTCTTTAGGGAATATTGCACTGTGGTGGAACATGAGGAAGCTTAAGTGGTTTCCAACTAAGTCTTTTGCTGATAATCTCCAGTCTAGTGGGTACCAGTAGTTGAATTCGTTTTGTATTTCTTGTACTTTGTTTTCTTCTACTTTTAGGTTTTCTGGATTTTCAGGGTCTTTGTCTAGGAATACTTTGTCGAAGAATTCTGGTGTTAATGTTTCTGGGTCCATGTTTCTTAGGTATTTTGCTATTGTATAATATGACATGTATATTGTAGAATCTGATAGTGGTTCTATTAACCATTGTTTGTCCCATGGCATGTGTGTACCTAGTCCTAGTCTTCTACTGCATGCCCAGTCTTCTAACCATCCGAGGTAGTATTCGAAGTTTGCTCTGATTTCAGGTGGTATTATTGTTTCTCCTTCAAGTACTTCATGTGCGTTGTTTGTCCAGTCTTCGTCGGAGTATTTTAGGAACCATTGGTTGTCCATTATTTTAACAACACATTTTGTTCCGCATCTGCAGATTACTGGTTTTTCTGCGAAGTCGTACATGGTGTCTGCAAGGTTTTCGTTTATCATTTTTTCTTTTACTTCTTCTCTTGCAGTGGATACTTTTTGGCCTCCGTATTCTGGTATTTCGTCTACTACTATTCCTTTGTTGAATTCTAGTTTGTATAGTTCGTTTGTTGCATCTTTTAGTTTTGGGTCGTTTTGGTCGCTTACTTGTAGTTTTTCTATTATATCTTCTGCTGGGATGGTGCTGTATTTTTTGAGTTTTACTATTGGTATTGGTTCTATTTTTTCTACTGTTTCTTTTAAGTTGTATTTTTCAAGTAGGGTATTGTTTTCTTTTAAGTCTTTTAGTGCTATGTAATCTGCTGGTGCATCTGCTGGTTCTGAGAATACTACTCCTGTTCCGTATTCTGCGTCTACGAAGTTTGCTGGTAGTATTGGTATTTTTTCATGTGTGAGTGGATTTTCTGCATATTGTCCAATATATTCTTCTGGGTTTATTGTTCCGATTATTTCTAGATTATTTTTTTGGTTGGTGATGTTTTCGTAGGATTCTTTACTTACAATCCATGTTTCGTTTTCGTGTTTTACTTCTATGTATTCTATTTCTGGGTTAAGCCAGATGTTTGTTGCTCCGAATATTGTTTCTGGTCTTAGTGTTGCTGGTGTTAGTATTTTGTCATTTACTTTGAATTTTAGGAGTGTTAGTTCGTTTATTGCTACTCCTTCTCCTTCGAGTAAGTCGTGGTCTCCTACTGGGTTGTCATCGTGTGGGCAGTATTTTACTGGGTGTTTTCCTTTTATAACATAGCCTTTTTCATATAGTTTTGTTATTTGCCATCTTATGAATTGTTTGTATGGTGGGTCTATTGTTCTGAATTCTCTTCTCCAGTCTATTGAGAATCCCATATCTTCCATTACTTTATGGTATTGGTTACTGAAGTATTTTACAATGAATTCTGGATCTTCTAGTTTTGGGAGTGTTTCTTTTGGTACTTTGTGCACGTTTTCGTATAGGTTTAGTGTCCATTCGTCTTTTCTTTTTATTCTGCTTGCTATTCCTATTACTGGTGCTCCTGTTACGTGCCATGCCATTGGGAAGAGTACATTGTATCCTCTCATTCTTTTAAATCTTGCGTAAACGTCAGGTACTGTGTATGTTCTTCCGTGTCCTATGTGCATTGCTCCGCTTGGATATGGAAATGCTACTGTTAGGTATAGTTTTTCTCTTTCATCTGGATTTGATTGGAAGATTTTTTCTTCTTCCCATTTTTTCTGCCATTTTTTTTCTATTTTGTTTGTCACGATGTATTCACCAAACCTTTAATTTTTTTTAGAATCTCTTCCCAAAGTCGAATGGGGTTTTAGGATTTGTAAGTTTATGCTTATTATTTTCTATTTTTAATCGTATTCTATCAATTTCGTTAGAGCTAATATTTATATTTTTAATTATCTCATCATTATCCATATTTTTATCAACAATCATGTATAATAAAAGGTCAAGAGTCTCATAACTCAAACCTATTTCATCTTCATCATTTTGACCAGGCCATAAACCAGCACGAGGAGGCTTAGTTATAATATCATCAGGTATTCCCCAAGATTTGGATAAAACTCTAAGTTGTGTTTTTAAAATATTGCCAATAGGTTCTAAATCACAACCACCATCACCATACTTAGTAAAATATCCAATAAGTAACTCACTACGATTACCTGTACCAATAACAAGATAATTATTAATATTAGCATAATAATATAATAATGACATTCTAATTCTAGCTTTAAGATTACCATTAGCTAACTTAGAATCACTTTTTGTAGTAGTATTTAAAATTTCATCAACAATACTATCAATAGAAATTTCAACATATTCAATATCTAATAATTTAGCCATAAGTCGAGCATGATCTTTATCTTCTTTAGGAGTTGTTGAACTGTACATATGAACTCCAAGAACATTATCTACACCAACACTTTCAACTGCAAGATAAGCACTTACAGATGAGTCAATTCCTCCACTCAAACCAACAACTATTCCATCAGAGTGTGATGATGAAACAATTTCATTGATAAAATCAGTAATTTCTTTTTTAGCTAAAGTGCTGTCAATTTTAGGTAAATTTATCATATTATTAATCACTGAAAAAATTATAATCTATTTAACATATTATAATTATGTAAATTATAGTATATAATAACAAAAGCCCAAAAAAATTCGGAAATTTTATATTGTTTTACAATTATAACCTTATTAGAGACTTTATTATTTTTTAATGGCATAAAAATAAATACGTCTCTAACTTTATATTAATTTTTTAACACCCAAATCCAAAATAAATAAATTTAAAGAAAAAAAGTTTAAAAATCAAAAAATACAAAAAACCTACCAAGTTTTTCACAGTCCCCAATCTTAGATAAATAAAAAAGAGTAATACTTAAAACAAAGTCACGAAAATTTATCTAAATTAATTAATATCATAGTTTTGAAATTTTTATCCACTAATTCTAATATAATAAAAAAAAGGTTATGTAATAAAATTTTAGTATATATGATATGTAATAAAAAAATATTATATAATAAAATTTTAGTATATATAATATATAATAAAAAAATATTATATAATAAAATTTTAGTATATATAATATAATAATAAAAAAAATAATACTATACAAGTGATACTATGTCACAAATACCATGGGGAAACAATCAAAATTTAAATGAAAATCAATTTTACAATAGAAATAAAGAATTAACAACATTTAAAAGTTTTTTAGAAACAACAAGCACTGGAAACCCTCCAGATATCTTACTAACAGGTCTTAGAGGAATAGGCAAAACAGTATTCTTAAAAAAAATCAAAAAAGAATTAGAAAAAGACTATCTAGTAATATACATGGATTTCAGCCAAGCAGGACTAAACAAAAACAACAAAACCACAATTAAAAGCATATTAGAATACTATTGTAAAAAAATAATACTCGAATGTAACGACAGTAAAATAAAAAATATAAATAAAAAAATAGAAAAATTTTTCAAAACAAATGATTTTTTCATAAAAGACTTCACACACATAAAAGGAGTACCTATACCAATATTTGGAGCAGAAACTAACAATGAAGATTTAATGGACTTTGTATTAACTTTACCAGAAAAAATATATGAAAAAAATAAAGACAATATAAAAGGAATTATTATATTTATTGATGAATTCCAAACAATTAGACGATTAAATGGATATACGGAATCCTTTTTATGGAAACTACGTAGTTACATACAAAATCAAAGACATATCGCTTATGTATTCTCAGGATCTATGAGTATTCAAGATAACTTAATAACAGAAATTGCAAGTAAACAAGGTGTTTTTGGTGGAAGAATGCTAACATTTAATTTAAGACCATTTTCAAAACAAACAGTTAATAAATATTTAAGTGAAAAGACACCAGAATTAACATTTACAGATAAAGGTTTTGAAAGATTTTATAAATGCACATCAGGCATTCCAGCATATATTAATATATTTGCTAGAATATTACCTAAAAACTCTCTTCTCGATGAAAAAGATGTAATAAATGAATTTAATGAATCAATATATTATATAGCATCTCATTTAATTAATATTTGGGCAGGATTATCATATCGAGAACAAACAATTATCACTTCACTACTGGATAAACCATTAAGAAGAATAGATATTGCAGAAATTATTGGAATAAGTTCTGGATCATTAGGACAATATTTAATAAATTTACAAAATTTGTCTTTAATAGGTTTTACAAACAATAAATACTTTGTATCAGAACCTTTAATAAAAAAATGGTTAAAATCTGAATATATGAATAAAGGAGATTATCCGTATAATTTTATTTAAATTGATCTAATTATTAAGAATATTTTAAAATTTTATTTGTTTTTTCAAGTTTTTTTCTTAATATTTTTGTTTTTTGTTTCTTTATTGTTAATATTAAATTATGAATACATTTATTAACCAAAAGTTACTAAAATATTTTTAACAAAAAAATATTCTAAAAAAAATACAGGAGAATAAAAAATAACATGGCATTCAAAGACTTAATAAAATTCAAAAAAGACCAAACAACATTCCTATTCATCGGAGGAAAAGGAGGAGTAGGAAAAACAAGCGTATCAGCATCAACAGCACTATGGCTAGCAAAACAAGGTAAAAAAACACTAATAGTATCAACAGACCCAGCACACTCACTATCAGACTCACTAGAAACAGAAATAGGAAACTATCCAAAACAAATAACAGAAAACCTCTACGGACTAGAAATAGACCCAGAATTCGCAATGGAACAAAAACAACAAGCACTAGAAGCACAAAAAGCATCAGCAACAGCAGACAAACTAATGGGACTAGACTTCCTATCAGACCAAATGGACCTAGTATCCTCATCACCAGGAGCTGATGAAACAGCAGCATTTGAAGTATTCATGGGACTACTAACAAGCAATGAATACGATGCAGTAGTATTCGACACAGCACCAACAGGACACACACTAAGATTACTATCATTCCCAGAAGTAATGGACTCATGGGTAGGAAGACTATATAAAGCAAAAACAGCACTCGGATCAGCAGCATCAAAACTAAAAAACATAATGCCATTCATGGACCCAGACGATGATATAGCGTCAACAGCAGAACTAGAAGCAACAAAAAGACAAATCAATGCAGCAAAAGAAGTACTATCAGATCCAGAAAGAACAACATTCAAAATGGTAGTAATACCAGAAGAAATGAGCATATACGAATCAGAAAGAGCAATAGAAACACTAGAAAAACACAACATCACAGTCGACGGAGTAATAGTAAACCAAGTAATGCCAGACATATCAGACTGTGACTTCTGCCACTCAAGATACGAACTACAACAAAAAAGAATAGTATTAATAGATCAAAAATTCAAAAACCAAGAAATAACAACAGTACCACTATTCAAAGACGAAGTTAAAGGAATAGAAAAACTAAACAACTTCGCAGACATACTATACGAAGGAAAAGACAACACCGAAATAAAAAGAAACACAATACAATTATAAAAAAAGAGAATAAACCAAAAAAAAT
>CAZJLS010000073.1:0-3652 GCA_964547125.1 uncultured Methanobacteriaceae archaeon
CTAGTGCTTGTGGTAGTGAAGTAGGTACTGCTTGTGGTAGTGAGGTTGTTGCTAGTGCTTGTGGTAGTGAAGTAAACACAGCATGCGGTAGCGAAATATACAACTAAATAAAACAAAAATAAAACTTTATATAACTATTTTTAAAACAATTCTTTTTTTGGGATTAATAATAAATCTCAAAAAAAATATCATTTTTTCTTTTTTTAAAATATAATAACTCCTGGAGATTTCATAAAAACATGACAGATTTTTTCGCATTTCAATGGCATATACTAGACGATTGTGACCAAAGATGTAAACACTGCTACATATTCTCAGAAGACAATAATAAACCACTACTAACAATGAAATATGAAGATATTGAAAAAATATTAGACAACTGTCTAGAAATGTGCGAAAAATTCAACAGAAAACCCTACTTCAGCATAACTGGTGGAGACCCAATATTACACCCAAACTTCTGGCAAATACTAGAACTACTAAAAGAAAAACAAGTAGATTACAGCATACTTGGAAACCCATTCCACCTAACAGATGAAGTATGTAAAAAACTACATGATTTAAAATGCAGACAATACCAATTATCACTAGACGGACTAGAAAAAACACATGATTATTTTAGAAAACCAGGATCATTTAAGATAACAATAGAAAAAATACACACATTACGTAAAAATGGTGTAAAAGCAAGTATAATGACAACAGTATCAAAAACAAATATTGATGAAATACCTGGAATAATAGATGTAGCAGTAGAAAACGAAGCAGACCTATTCAGTTTCTCAAGATACTGTCCAACAAGCCTAGAAAAAACAGCACAAATGACAAGTGAAGAATACCATCAACTATTAGAAAAAGTATGGTTAAAATTCGAAGAATATAAAGACAAAAAAACCTATTTCAACCTTAAAGATCACTTATGGACACTATTTTTATATGAAAAAGGACTATTCAAAATACCAGAAAACCTAGATGAAAACACAATATATGATGGATGTAACTGTGGAAATAGTCACTTAACAATATTACCCTCTGGTGACGTGTTTGCATGCCGTAGAATGGAAAGTAAAATAGGCAATGCATTAACAGATAAAATGACTGAAATATTCACAAGCAATGAAATGAATTATTATCGCCAATATGATAAATTCGAAAAATGCAGTAAATGTGAACTACTACGATTCTGCAGAGGATGTCCAGCAGTAAGTTATGGATACACACACAACTTCTACTCACCAGACCCACAATGCTGGAAAAAAATATAGGGTTGATTAAAATATGAAAGCAATAGTACTAGAAAAACCAACAACACCTGAAGAAATGGAATTTAAAGAAATACCACTACCAAATGTAGTAGAAGGAAGAGTACTAGTAAAAATAGAAGCATTTGGATTAAACTACTCAGAAGTATATCTAAGAAACAAAGAAATACTAGAACCATATATTAAAAAACCAATAGTTCCTGGAATAGAATGTGTAGGAACAATAGAAAACCCATCAGACTCAAACTTTAAAAAAGGAGATAAAGTAATCTGCTTAATGGGGGGAATGGGAAGAAGCTTCAATGGAAGCTATGCAGAATACTCACTAATCCCAAGTAAAAACATCTTCAAAATAGATACAACATTACCATTTGAAGAACTAGCAGCAATACCAGAAACATTCTTCACAGCATATGGCTCACTATTTGAAAACCTACAAATAAAAAAAGAAGACACAATACTAATACAAGCCGGAACATCAAGCCTAGGAATAGCAAGCATACAACTAGCAAAAGCAATAGGAGCACATGTAATAACAACAATAAGAAACCTAGAAAAAACAGAATTCCTTAAAAAAATAGGAGCAGATGAAATATACACAACAGATGAAGAATTATACAAAAAACACCCACAAGACATTAACAAAATACTAGATTTAATCGGACCAACCTCACTAAAAGAAACAATGAAACATGTAAAACCTGGAGGAATAATATGCTCAACAGGAATACTTGGAGGACTAGAAGAATTCACAAACTTCAACCCAATAGCAGACATCCCAAACCAAGTATACTTAACAGGATTCCACAGTAACTTCCCAACACAAGAAAAAATTAATAAACTATTCAATATAATAAATAAATACAAAATCAAACCACATATAGATAAAATATACCAATTCAAGGACATACAAAAAGCACATAGCGACCTTGAAAACCATATCGGAACAGGAAAAAAAGTAATAAAAATATAAAAAAAAGTGTGTGTGAAAAATATGACAACAAAAAAAGAATGCCTAGAACAAGTACGAGAAGTAATAGATGGAGTACTCTCAACAGTAGACGAAAATGGAAACCCCCAATCAAGAATAATAGACATAATGCACATAGATGAAGAAACAGTATACTTCCTAACAGCAAGAGGAAAAAACGTTTACAAAGAAATAATAAACAACCCAAACATAAGCTACGTAAACCTAAAAGACAACAAATCAGTAAGAATAACAGGTAAAGCAGAAAAACTAAAAGACCAGAAAAAATGGATAGACATAATGTTTGATGAAAACAAATACATGAACAATGTTTACCCAGGAGATGCAAGATACATCCTAGAACCATTCAAAATAAGCACAGGAGAAATAGAATTCTTCGACCTAACACAAAAACCAATACTAAGAGAAAGCTTCACAATAGCAGATGGACAAATAACAGAAAAAGGATTCATAATAAGTGAAGACTGCATAGAATGCGGAACATGCCAAGACCTATGCCCACAACAAATAATAGAAGAAGGAACACCATTCAAAATACAACAAAATCACTGCCTACACTGTGGAATATGCTTTGAAAACTGTCCAGCAGAAGCAATAAAAAGAATAGAATAAAAAAAATCAAAAAAACTACCTACTACAATTTTTATATACTCATAAAAACTTAATTTAAAATATTGATTAAAAAAAATTTGAATCAATAATTTTTAATTAAACAAAACTTTTTTTTGGATGAGAAAAAAAATGAATATGAGAAATGTTGGAATTGTAGTTGTAATTATTGTTATAGCTATAGTTGGAGCTATCATACTACTAGGATCATCAGGAGGTACACTAGTAGAATATGATAATAACTTCCACATAACAGTACCTGCAGATTTTAATGTTGAATTTGATGATGAAGGATCAATAACCTCAATAGCATCACCAGATAATTCATACATAGTAATAATGGACGAATTGAGCCAAACAAATGGTAATAATATTGCAGAACAATATGATGCAATAAAAGAACAAGAAAACGATCCATTTATCACCGCTAATTTCCCAGAAGTATCTTCTTATCATTTAGGAGATAACACTATTTATGAGTTAGTATGTACTAACAGTTCATTAAATCGTGAAAATTATGCAGGTTTAGATGCTAATGCGGTTAGAGAAATAAGTATTGTCTTCCCAAATTCAGGTAAAGTCTACGACTTAATATTCGCAACAAATGGCACTATGTCTGAGTTATTCACACCTGAAATAGAATCAATAATTAACAGTACAAGCATTGAACAATAAATAAACAATTTTTATAATAGAGGTTTAAATTTTAAAATCTCTATTATTTTATTCCATTTTTTTTAATTATCACAATAAATTTTTATTTTATCTTAAAAAAATATACTAATTTAAA
>CAZJLS010000073.1:3752-7712 GCA_964547125.1 uncultured Methanobacteriaceae archaeon
CATATTAATAAATAATAGTTGTAGCCTTTAACAAATAGGCTCAAAATTCAATATTTTTTTTTAACAATATTTTTTCATATTAAAAAAATTTGTTAATATAAAAAAAGTTTTAGATAATTCACCATTTTTCCTAAGCATATTGGATTTTTTTCACCAAAAGTAATATTATATAATATGCTTTATTTTTTTTGTTGAATTATGAAATCTATTAAAAATTATAACGGGAGGTGAAATAACGAAAAAACTTTCCATAAAACATTTATTCGGGATATTAATGATTCTCACAACAATTTTAATATTATCTACTAGTGCAGTATTTGCAGAAGATGTATCATATGAAAATAATGTATATGTAGATGCTAATGCTGCAGATGGTGGAGTTGGAACCTTAGAAAATCCTTATAAAGATTTAAAAACTGCAATTGCAAATTCTGGAGAAAATACTAACATAATTCTTCGAGAAGGAGTTTACACAGGTTTTAATAACTTTAACTTAACATTAACAACAGATAATATTAAGATAACAAATTATGAAGATGAAGAAGTAATCATTACTACAACTAATACTCATCCTCCAACTCGTTTCATTAATATTACTGCAAATAATGTAATACTCGATGGATTAAAGTTTCAAAATGTTTCTAATATGATAAGTCCGGGTCAAGGTGGAGCAATATACTGGGATGGATCAAACGCTATTGTTGATAACTGTTTATTTGAAAATGTTAAAACTGGAAATATTAACGGAGTAGCAATTTTCTTTGAACAAGGTAATGCTTTAGTTAAAAACTCTATCTTCTTAAACAACTCTATTATGAATTCAGGTACTCCTATTGGAGGAATTTTAACTTTTAATGGTACAAACAATCGAGTTATTAATTCACGTTTTGACAGTAATATTGGTGGAAGAGGTGCGATTAACAGTCAAAAAGGCGGTTTAACTGTTGAAGACTGTAATTTTACTAATGAAAAAAAATATTATACTTATGCAGCAGGTGCAATATCTGCTGTAGGAGATGATAATAATATCAAATCTTCAAAATTTATAGGATTAAATGCTGGAACGAATGCGGGTGCAATAATGGGTGTTAATGGAACTTTCATCATTGATGATTGTGAATTCACTAACAGTACTGTTGGAATGGGTCGTGGTGGAGCAGTATATTTAGAAAACTCCACATTTGAAATTACTAATTCTAATTTTATTGGTGGTGCTTCATCTTATGGTGGTGGTATTTGTGCAATGTATTCAAATGGAACAATTGATGGTTGTACATTTGATAAGAATGTTGGACATAATTTTGGAGGTTCTATTTACCTTTTATCTGGGAATTATACTGTATCTAATTCAAATTTCACAAATTCTAGAAGTATGAATAGTGGAGGATTTATTTACTCTGATTCAAATAATACAGTTATTACTGGTTGTAATTTTGAAAATGCACGTACTAATGGTGGAGGTGCAATTTATACTCGTGGAGTTAATGCTACAATAGAAAATGTGAACATTAAAAATTGTACTAGTAGTGGTTCTGGTGGAGCTATATATTGTGATAGTAATAATACTGTAATTAGGAACTTTAATATTACTGATTCTGGTAATTTATATTATGTTAATAATTATGGTGTAGTTACTATTCGTGGAAATAATACTGTAGTTGAAAATGGTTTATTTAAAAACATTTACAGTACTAATTACGGTGGTTCTATCGGTTGGTATGGTAATAATGGTACTTTAAGGGATGTTACTTTTGAAAATAGTCATATTCAAACATCTGATGCAGGTGCTGTTTATTGGGTTGGTAATGGTAGTACAATTGATAATTGTAAATTCTTGAATTGTAGTGCTAATGCTAATGCTGGTACTTTAACTTGGATAACTAGTGATGGAACTATTAGTAATTGTGTTTTTGTTAATAGTTCTTGTGGAAATACTGGTTTTGTACTTGCTAGAGGTAATAATAATAGTATTGTTAATTCATCATTTGATAATAGTAAATCTATGAATTATGGTGGAATTTTTATTTCTGGTAATAATACAGTTATTGATAATTGTAACTTCACTAATATTAATAATACTTTAAGTGGTGCAGGTGGAATAACTATGACTGGTTCTTCTGCTACTATTAGTAATTGTAATTTTGAAAATATTAGTGGGACTACTGGTGGATCTATTTATTTAACAGGTTCTGCTAATATTGAGAATAATACTTTCCAGAATGTTCAAGCATTATACACTGGTGGAACTATAGAGTTTAGAGGTAATGGTAATATTACTGGAAATAATATTACTAATAGTCATACTCAGTATTTTGGTGGTGGTATTAACTTTAATGGTAATGGAACTATATCTAATAATAGTTTTGTTAATTGTTCTGTAGATGGACGTGGTGGTGCAGTTTATAATAATGTTGGTAGTAGTTTAACTATTTCTAATAATGAGATGGTGAATTGTACTGCTGGAATTTATGGGCATGATGTTTTTAATAGTGGAACTATTGGTAAGTTAAGTCTTATTGTTAATAGAAGTGTTGTTTATACTGTTGTTAATAGAACTTCTTTTGTTCTTGTTAAGTTAACTGATGATAATGGTGATGATGTTACTGTTTCTGAATTAAATTGTCGTGTTTCTGATAATGTTACGAACTTTACAAAAGATTTTGTTTTCATTAATAATGAGTATAATGCTACTGGATTTAATATAACCTTTAATGAAACTGGAACCTATGTTTTATATCCTGTAGATACTGATTCTCATATTATATTTGATGAGTTGAATAATCTTACAATTATTGTAGATGATTATATGCCAGTTAAAATTGCTGTGCATAATGTTACTGCTCATGTTGAAGATACTCAAGACATTGTTATTGATGTTTTAGATTATAATGATGAGAAGGTTTATAATGGTACTATATCTGCTGTTATTAATGGTTTAAATTACACTGCTAATGTTAGTGATGGTCAGGTTGTATTTAGTGATATTTATCTTGGTGATGATGCTGGATATTATCCTATTACTGTTAATTATACTAGTCTTCATGATTATTACTTTGATGCTAAAGGAGCGGGTTATATTCGTTTAGGTTTATACCATTCTTCAGTTAGTGGTGAAGATGTTAAAGGTATTGTTGGTGAGAATAAAACTACTAATGTTTATGCTCGTGGAGAACATGGGGAACTTTTAGATGGTACTATTCGTATGAGTTTCCCAGATGGAAGTACTCGTACTGTTGAAAGCGGTTCTACTGTGTCTATTACATTGCCTGAAGAAAGTGGAAGTTATAATGTAACTTTACGTTATTCTGGTGATGATGAGCATTATAGTTCTAGTGGTGTCTTACATTTAAGTGTTGGTTTAGATGAAACTAATATTTCTAGTGTAAGTGTTGATTCTTATCCTGGTGATATTGTTAATGTTACTTTTAGTGTTGTTGATGAATTTAATCAAACTGTTAAAAATGGTTCAGTTGAATTCATACTTGATAATGTCACATATACTGGAAAAGTTGTTAATGGAACTGTTAGTTTTGAAGTGACTTTACCAAATAATGAAGGATTCTATCAAGTTAATGTAACATATGATGGAAATGGACATTATGATTATAGTTACACTACATTAACATTAAATTTAACAAAACTTGAAACAGAAATCACAACACAAAACATCACAGCCTATGAAGGAGAAACACAAACAATCCAAATAGAACTAACAGACTCTAACGGAAACCCAATAAATGACAATGTTACTATAACATTACCAACAGGTGAAAGTATAAAAGTTCCAACAAACACAGACATTAACATATACTGTCCAAAAGCTGGAACCTACACATTACCAATTGTATACTCTGGTTCAAACCAATATAAACCAAGTAACACAACATACATTGTAAATATTAAAGAAAAAATTAATGTAAATATTATAACACCAAATAATATAACATTAAACAAATCAGG
>CAZJLS010000074.1:0-7336 GCA_964547125.1 uncultured Methanobacteriaceae archaeon
CCATATCCTGAAGAAAGTAATGAAAACCAATTAGCAAGACAAGCCTATGATGATGGAAAACTTGAAGAATCATTAGAATTAATGCCTAAAGGAATGCGTTATGAAAAAATGATGATAAAAGAACTCATCAAAGAACAAAATAAAAAAGAAGAACTAGATGATAAATCTTATAAAAGAGCTTTACATACCCTTCCTAAACCACTTCAAAGAATGTTTGTACATGCTTACCAATCATTTTTATTTAATGAAGTTGTTAGTAACCGTGTTGCAATGGGTATAAATAAATATATTCCTGGAGATATAATGATTGATAATGAAGAACATATTATTCATGATACTGATGAAGAAAAACTTCAAAGTTTAATGGATAATTTTGAAGCAAACCCAACATCTCCATTATTCGGAACTAAAGTACCATTTGCTGACGGAGAAACAGGAGAAATGGAAAAAGAAACCTTAAATAAATATAACTTAACAAAAGAAGATTTCGAATGTTATAAAATGCCAAAACTTGGAAGTCATGGTTTAAGAAGAAGTATGAGGTTCCAAGTATGGGATACACATGCACAAGCAAAAGAGGATGGAGTTTTATTAGAATTTTCAATCAATAAAGGTTCATATGCAACTGCAGTTTTAAGAGAAGTTATGAAAGTAGATGTAGTATAAAATGGAGTGTAATAATATTATGATAACATGTAGAAGTATTTCAAAAGGAAAAACCAGTGGAGAATTATTAGTAAGTAACAAAACAATAAGCTTTCTTGGTGGAGTTAACCCAGAAACAGGTGAAGTAATAGATCCAAATCATGATTTAAAAGGACAATCAATTAAAGATAAAGTATTATTCATACCTGGTGGTAAAGGTTCAACAGTAGGTTCATATGTTATATATCAAATGAAAAAGAATAACACTGCACCTAAAGCTATAATATGCTTGAAAGCAGAACCAATCATCGCAACTGGTGCAATAATGTCAAATATTCCAATGGTTGATTCATTATCCTCAACAAGTGAATTAGAAAATGGAGTAAATGTTGAAGTTGATTGTGATAATAATCAAATAAATATACTCTAATAATATAAGCTTGTAACCATAATTAAAAATCCAACAAGGAATATTATTGCAAAACTAATCATAAGCATATCTATTTTTTTAGATTTTTCATATGGACTAATACTAAAAGTCATAGGTAGTAATGCTAACCATGGAACGAAATATCTTGCATTAACTCCTTTAAAATAGGTTAAACCAATATTAGTCCATGATAAATATTGTACGAAGTAAGTTCCAAAGTAGATTATTGAAATAATAATAAATAATTTAACACGGTCTGTTTTTTTCATTTTCATTTCGTTTGGATAGAAGAACATCATTGCAACGAAGTATATTGTGTATAGTGGTGCAATTATAAATGAACTGCTCATCCAATCAAATTGGTAGAATTGAACAAATTTTAAAGGTAGCATATAGGTTTTTAGTATTAATCCGCCGAAAAGACCTAAAGTTGCAGTTTTATGACTTAAAACATAATTCATTTGTTGGCTTGTATTAATTTTATTATACTGATAATGGATATTACGCCATGATAAAAGATATTTGGGTGTAGAATATAATTCTAACCATAAAATAGATATTATTATTATTAAAATGAATGATATAATACTTACATAGTATTGTTTTTTTGTTTTAAACTTGCTACGTGGTATTATAAATAGTAAAAGTAGGAATGCTAAGTCGGTTATTTTTATAATGCTTGCAAGAAGTAATGGGATGAAAAATAGTATTAAATCTTTATTTTCAATACTTTCTTCTGTTGTATACATTTTAATAAATGCACTTATACTTAGTATACATAATGCATTAATCATGCAGTCTATACTTATTGATGCTCCTTCTGATAGTGCTAGGGGAAGACATGCTACGATTAGTAAGGGTATTTTGTATTTTGGTGATTTTTTTATTGCATATGCACATATTATTGCATAGAATATTAGGTTAAATAGTCTTCCTAACCATAGTGTCCATATGATACTTAAATCTAATAGTTTTGCTAGTAGTATTCCAAGTGCGGGTATTAAGTATCCGAATATTGGGTTATGTGCGAAGCACGAATGGTAGTGGCTTAGATTATTTGATATTTTTTCGCTTGTAAGTGAATTGTCCATGAATGTATTGTTGAAATTATTGAATAGTTGGTAGAATGAGTCGTGTATGATGTATCCGTATCCATTGTAGAATTGGGGTTCAAAGTCCCCATATGTTGTTAAATCGCTTCTTAAGTAGTGTTCTGCTTCATCTGGTACGAGCATTATAGGATTTAGGAATACGCAAAATAGTCCGAATAGTATTATTATTATAAATGCTATTTTATGTATTTCTTTTTTTGTTTGTGAGTAGATTATTGTTATTGCACTTGTAATGTATAGAAGTGTTAGTATTCCTATTTCTAGTGTTAAATTAGTGTTTGTGCCTTTTTGATATGTGAAAAAGTAGAATGTGAATATTATGAAGAATATACTTAGTATTAGTAAGTATTTTTTTGATTTTTTAATGTTTTGGCTGATTTCACTAATTTTCATTATTTTTATATTATATTTTTGTTTGTTTAAATAATTATTATACAAAAAAAATTTTTAGGCTTTCCAAAACATTTATATGATTAACTTAATAAAATTTTAGTATTAAAAAACAATAATAATATACTAATATTTTAAAGGAGAACTTAACTATGAGTGAAACAAAACAAGTAAAAGTTAATGGAATGCACTGTAATTCATGTGTATTAGCAGTACAAAACTCTCTTGAAGACGTTGATGGAATAGAAAGTGCAAAAGCAGATTTAGAAACTGGAAATGTTGAAATAGAATTAGATGCAAACAAAGTCTCCATAGAAGATATTGATGAAGCAGTTCAAGATGTAGGTTTTGAACTAGACTCAAGCAGCAACATCTAAAAAAATATTTGTCTATTTTTAAATTCTAAAACATTTTTTAAACACTTTTTTTCTTCATATTTTATTTTAACTTAAAAATTGGATGCTGGAAAATTAAATGGCAAAAATAAAACACATGGATATACCAATAGAAGGAATGCACTGCGCATCCTGTGTACTAAACCTTAATAGAGCATTTGAAAAAATAGAAGGTGTTGAAAGTGTAGATGCAGACTTAACAAACAACAAACTACACATAGACGTAAACTCTAAAAAGGTACCATTTACAGAAATCAACAAAACAGTAGAATCATTAGGATTCCAAATACGCACAGACGAAATAAAATTAAGAATAGAAGGAATGCACTGCGCATCATGTGTAATGAATGTTGAAAACTTCCTAGGAAAACTAGAAGGAATATTCCAAGTCCATGCAGACTTAACCACAGGTAAAGTTAAAATAAAATATGATAAATCAAAAGTAAACCTAAAACAAATAGAAGAAGTCATAAACTCCCTAGGTTTCAAATTAATAGGAATAGATGGTCAAACAGAAATAGATGAAGAAAAATTACATCAAGATGACCTAAAAGATAAAAGAAACAGAATCATAGTAGGATTCGCCTCATCAGCAATACTCATGTACTTAATGTACTTCCCAATAAAAGTACCATATCTTACAATGGGGGAATTATCCTTACTAATAGCCATAGGACCATTTTTATACATAAGCTTACCAATAATAAAAGATGGTTTCGGAGGCTTAATACGTAAAAACCTTAACATGGATGTAATGTATGCAATGGGAATATCTGTAGCATTCATATCTAGTTTACTTGGAACATTCAACATAGTACTAGATCATAGTTTCATGCTATATGAAACATCAATAATGCTCCCATCATTTCTATCAATAGGAAGGTATTTAGAAGCTAAAGCCAAATACAAAACATCAACCTCAATTAAAAAACTAATAGGACTACAACCAAAAACAGCAACAATAATAGAAGTAAATAAAGATAATGAAATAATCAAACAGGAAGAAATAGACATAGAAGACATAAAAATAAACGACATATTACTAGTAAAACCTGGAGAAAAAATACCAACCGATGGAATAGTATTTGATGGATCTAGTGAAATAGACGAATCCATGATAACAGGAGAACCATTACCAAAAACAAAACACATAAACGATGAAGTATTCGCAGGAACAGTAAATCAAGACGGAATACTTAAAATAAAAACCACTAAAATAGGAAAAGAAACAGTACTCTCACAAATAATAGAAATGGTTGAAAAAGCACAAAGCACCAAACCACCAGTACAAAAAATCGCAGATACAACAGTAAGTTACTTCATACCAACCATAATATTAATTGCATTTGCAGTATTCTGCATATGGTACTTTATATTAAATTCAACACTATTATTTGCACTAACAACTTTTATATCAGTACTAGTAGTAGCATGTCCATGTTCACTAGGACTTGCAACACCAACCGCGGTAACCGTAGGGCTTGGAAGGTCTGCAGAATATGGAATACTAATAAAAAACAGTGATGCACTAGAAACAGCAAGTAATGTTAAAGCAGCAATGTTTGATAAAACAGGAACAATAACAGAAGGAAAACCAAAAATAGAAGATATAATACCATACAATATTAGTAAAGAAGAATTATTACAATATATAGCAAGTGTTGAAAACAATTCACAACATCCAATAGCAAAATCAATAGTACAAACAACAAAACAAGAAAATATTAACATATTAAATACTGATAACTTTGAAAATATAACTGGAAAAGGATTAAAAGCAGATATAAACAATCAAAAAATAATAGTGGGAAATATCAATTTCTTAAAAGATGAAAATATAAACATCAAAGAAGAGATAAATGAAACTTATCAAAAACTTTTAAACGAAAATAAGACCATAATCTTCTTAGTAATGGATAATGAGATTAAAGGATTAATAAGTCTAGTAAATAAGATAAAAGATAATTCTAAAAAAACTATAGATGCATTACATGAGATGGATATAGAAACTTATATGTTAACAGGAGATAATGAGAAAACTGCTAGTAAAGTTGCAAGTGAAGTGGGGATAGATAATGTTCAAGCAGATGTTTTACCTCAAGATAAATTAAATAATGTAATTAATGTTCAAAAAGATTTAGGTGAGGGTAAGGTATTGTTTGCAGGGGATGGTATTAATGATGCTCCTGCTTTATCTCAAGCTGATATTGGTGTTGCTATGGGTAATGGGACTGATATTGCAATGGAAAGTGGGGATATTGTTGTTATGGAAGGAGATTTGGAGAATGTTGTTGCAGCAATTCAGTTTTCTCAAAAAGTGATGACTAGAATTAAACAGAATCTTTTTTGGGCTTTTGCTTATAATGTTATTTTGATTCCTGTAGCTGCTGGTGTTCTTTATCCTGGTTTTGGTATTTTGTTCCGTCCAGAGTTTGCTGCTCTTGCTATGGCTTTAAGTTCAGTTACTGTGATTTCATTGTCTTTACTTCTTAAAAGGTTTGTACCTCCAATTAAGATGTAAATCTTATTTTTTTTAGAGGATTTTTGTATTTTTTATTTTATTGATGTATATTCTTATTTTAAATTTCTTAAATATTTAGAAGATATTAAAAATAATTAAAAAAAGCATCTATAATTATTATAGTTTTTAATAGATTTGTTAGAATAAGAGTTTATTTTGTTAATTTACTTAATTGAAAAAAAGATAAAAAAATAGGAAAAGTCTAAAAAAATACAGACTTTAAAAAAATAAAAAATAAAAGATTAAACTTATTATTTATGCCTCATCTAATACAACTTTAATCTTACCAATTTTAGGTGCTAAGAAGTTATACAAGAAACAAACAATCACAACAGCAATAAATGTTCCAAGGAAACCAGAAACAACATCAATAATGAAACTAACAATATTAAATGAAACAAATAAAGTGATAACACCACTTATAATTCCAAAAATCAAACCAATAATACCTAAAACTAAAGCAGTATTAATAGGATTTACAGAATCAATAACAGTATACTCATCTTCTTTTCTTAATTTTAATAAAATACCATAAACCTTTCCAGTAATATTATTATACAAGAAAATAGAAATTAAGTAGCTAATAATAGTAATAATTGCATAAATAACAATAAAACCAATTATAAACACTGGATCATTTAATAACATGATAATTTGATACATTAAATATGCTAAAATCATGTTTCCAGTTACCATAAGTATTATACTATATAAAACACTGAATAATACTTGTAAAAGGAATATTCCAACTAAAATATAAATAATAAACACAATAGTGTCAACAACAGTTAAAACAACACTAGTTGATTTAACAGAAAAACCTTTAATTTCCTTATTTTCAAATAAATCTAATCCAATATTACCTAACTTCTCAGATAAGAAATTATATAAAACACTTTTTGTAAAAAAGTGGAAAACACTAATAATTATTGTTCCAAAAATAGCAGAAACAATAACAATTGCAAATCCACCAATAACACTTGCTCCAGCAGTAGCACCCATAAAAATTAACATAAGAACAGATAATACTACTGCGAGTATAGTACTAATTGCGGTACCCATAACAGTTGTTGATACAGGATCAATACGTTTTAAATTAAAATTTGTCATAATAAATAAACCTCGTAATTAATAAAGTTTTTTAAAACCAATTTTTAGAATCCTCTAATAATTCACTAATTATAGTGTCTGATGAACCAAGATAAGTATGAGGATCCATAATTTCTTCAACATCTGCTTCAGTTAAAAATTTACTTGCCTCTTCATCAGCTAATATTAACTCAGATAATAATTTATCTTCACGTTTAGCAGTTATTGCACATTTACGAACAACACCATATGCTGTAAGCTTACCCATACCTTTACGAGTAAGTTCAGCCATTAAACGTTCAGCCATAATTAAACCATTGGTTAAGTTTAAATTAGCTTCAATATTATCTTCATAGAATATAAGATTATTCATAACTTTTATAGTTAATTGTAAAATATAATCTGTTAAAATACAAGATTCTGGGAAAATTATACGTTCACATGAAGAATTAGTTAAATCACGTTCATGCCATAATGGATTATTTTCCATAGCTGCAACAACATAAGAACGAATGATACGTGAAACTCCACATATTCTCTCAGCTGTAATAGGATTCATTTTATGTGGCATGGTACTGCTTCCCACTTGTTTTTCAGGATCAAAGAATTCTCCAACTTCAATCAATTCAGTTCTTTGCAAGCTTCTAATTTCAATACCAATCTTATCTAATGTTGTTGCAATATTTGCAAGCACCATAATAAATTCTAAATGATTATCTCTTTGAACAACCTGATTAGTTATACTTGCAGGTTT
>CAZJLS010000075.1:0-7304 GCA_964547125.1 uncultured Methanobacteriaceae archaeon
AACCCATTTTCCAAACTTATCTCAAGCAACAGTCCCTGGAGCAATTTATTCTGTTTGGCAGAATTTCGTAGGATCAATTCTTGCATATGTATTCAGAAAATATCAATCCTAACTGTAAAAAGACATATTATCTTCACAACCCCATAAATCATAACAAAATAGCAATAATATTATTTTTTTGTTAAACTCTTAATAATGTCTGATGTGAATTTTTCATTATCTATACTCAATGTCATTTTTATCATTTTGATAGTCAATAATTGCAAATATCCTTTTAATGCTTGAAAATGAAGTTTCAATAGAAGCCATTGAGGCACTTATTTTTTTAATATGTTTAGTTAATAATTGTCCATACATAATAATAGCCAATAAAGTTCCTAACTGTATTTCATTACTTGATAAAAGGTAAATACCTGCAGTATAAACACTTATATTACTTAAGTTTGCTAAAAATGTTGTAATAGGTACCATAATATTAGTAATATTTTTGGATTTAGTGTAATAGTCAATTACAGTTTGATTGATTTTTTTAAACCCTTTTTCATGGAATGAATCACGATTTGACAGACCTCTTTCAAAATAACTCATCAATCGTCCCAAATGCTTCTGATGATTATCATAATGGATTTTAGATTTAACATCACATACATAAAAACAAATAAGATAAACTATTAAAATCACCAGATATACTAAGCCAAATCTCAAATCCGTAGTAAAAATCAATAACATTACAAATATTACCAATAGTATTTGTGCATAAATTTCAGAAAACTTAGAAGAGACAAACTCCCTAATATTCATCACATCATTGTTTAATCTAGACATGACAAGACCCTTTGAATTTTCTTGAATAAAACCAGAACCAACAACATCAAGCTTATCAAATAAATTAGATCTTAAATTATAGGCTACTTTTTCACCAACAATCCCCATCATTCTCTTCGGAGGTAATTTAAACAAATACCCCACAGAATATAATACTAGTAACAAGACAACATTAGTGTAAATAGCTAAATCATTAGATGAATTCAAATTAGCAACCATTAAATTAACAGTCTTTCCTGCAATTTTAGGAGCATAAGCCATACACAATGCAGATATCAAAATTAAAATCATTGAAATTATTAATTTAGTCCTATCCTCTTTTAATATGCTAGTGAATTTTTGACTGATTTCTTTTCTTTCAGCCCATATGCCTTTATCCTTTTTAACAATATCTTCTTTAACAATTTCTATTCTTTTTGGATTATCATTTGTGTTTTTAGATTTTATGATTTTATCTTCCAAATTCAAAACTTCCTCTAAACGTACAGAAGTAGCATATGCACGTGGCCATCTATCAATTAATGCCGGAATAAACTCTAATGTAACAAGGAAGTAAGCAACATATACCAAAATAATCAAGGAATCAATTACACTATTAGTTTCAAAGCCAATATTAAATCCAGAATTAACCATTGCCAATGTAATTAAAACAATAACATATAATCCCCATAATAACACCGTTCCAAGATAATATTGACTTAAAATATATTTAACATTTTTATCATAGGAATTTTCACATGCCTTTTCAAATTCAACTTCATACTCCTGTTTTTTAAATGGAATCTTCTCAGCTATATTAGTAATTTTAGATAAAAATAACAAGTTTAAATTTCCATAAGTCTTTTTAGCCCTAAAAAAGATTTTTATAATTTGTTTCATTCTCAAAATTAATAGTAGAGCAAGAATGGAAACAAACGCTAAAAAGAATAAAGCATAAGTCCCATCAATCAATGCAATTTCATATACAATTGCTATACATGTAACAGGAATTATCATTAATTGCTGAAGCAATAATGCTATAAAACCCTGTTCTGAAGCCATTCCTCTAGTTGACCTTGTAACTAACCCTGAAATTTTAAATTTATCAATTTCTTCACCAGGCAAGTTCATTAGAATATGAAAGATTTTCTCACGAACAATATATGCAGCTTTTGAAGATACTTTTGTTGATAGAAAAGAAACAGCATAAATGGAAATCATTGAAAGGACCGTATACATTAACATATATAATCCAGATTTGAAGAGCAAATTAAAATTCTGTTTTTTAACTCCAGTCAAAGCTGTACCGAACAAATCAATTATTTCCATTTGAAATATTGTCTGAATAATTATTAATACAAAAATAATCAATATTAATTTCCATTGAGATTTTAATGCAACAGACAAAAATTTTTTCATAAAAATATTTTAGTTTTAATATATAATAAATTATTATCATTTCCTATTATTTAGTTTTATTTATGTTTGTCCTATAAACCTAATTTTCACTTACCGTTGGAATAGCAACTCCTCGAACATCCCAACCTAAATAATAAATACAAACAGCATTATCTAAAATATTCAAAACATCACAAACAAGCATAACCTTCATAGGCAATGTAGCATCATTAGTTGTTCTAAAAATAGCAGCTCCAGCATTATAAATTGCAATAAAAGGAATTGATAAAGCAACAATATACAAATACATATCAGCATTTGCCCAAACATCAGCTTCAATTTGGCCAAATAATAATCCAATTAAAAATCTTCTAAGTATAATAACTAATATCATTAATAATGTTGAAAGAAGTGTTGAAAACCACATCATCTGCGTAGCTGAATCTTGTGCCTTATCAATTTGCTTATCCCCTAAGTATTGTCCTGCAACTACTGCACCACCAGTTGCAAGAGCAGAAAATGAAAAAATTAAAAGCTGAACTAAAAAATCAACTAAAGAAACACCTGAAATTGCAGCCTCACCTAATGATGCAACCATAATAGAGTCAGCTAAACCTACAAAAAATTCTAAAGCATACTCAACCAAAATAGGAATAAATAAAGTAATGCTTTATTAGTATATAAATAATTTTCAGGAGTTTTGAATAAATTAGAAATGTTCATACTTATCAAAAAAAGATTAATTCTAAAATATAATATGAGTACTTAAGTTTTATTTATTTTTTGCACTAAAGAGTAAAAAAATATATGAAACAATTCTTTTTTAAGATTTAATAAATTATGTAATGTTATGTGTGTGTTTTTTTTACATAATACAATATTAAGTCTTAATAAAATTAAGATTTAAACATTCATAAATCTATTTTTTAACTCAAATAATAAAAAATAAACTAAAAATTAGTAAAATATTAATTTACTATCTTATTTTCCTATTTTAAAGAAAATTAACACGAAATTTTAAATAATCTATTTTAAACATCCGATTGGAATAATTTTAATTCCATCTTTTCTAGTATATGCTATTTCTCCTCCAGTCAAAACAGCTAAAAAACTAGGATTTCTAATTTGGTCATTAGCTTCAATTAATTTATTTACTTTTAGTAAATTCTGAGCACCCTCTTCTATTTTGCTTTTCCCAAGTTTACACTCAATTAAAGCATATCTTCCATCATGGAGGTGCACAACACAATCAACTTCAACATCAGAATTGTCATGGTAATAAGATATTGAACCTCCTAATTTAGAAGTGTATACACTTAAATCACGAATACATAAATTTTCAAAAATAAAACCAAAAGTTTTTAAACCATCAATTGTATTAAAAGATTTAGGGCCTAAATTTAATGCAGCTACAGAAATTGAAGGATCTATAAATACTTTTTTATTACCTGATCTCATTGATGATTTTGATCTAATGTTTGGAGCCCATCCCTTCAAATCTTCAATAACAAATAAACGCTTCAATGAATCAATATATGAATAATATGTAGGCTTGCTAATATCTCCAAAGTTAGCAGAAATATCTGCTATTATTGTAGTGTCCTTAGCTAAAGTAGAATTATTACGAGCAATAGCTTTTAAAATCATTTTCACTCTATCAGGGTCACGTTTAACACCATCAACTTTAGAAATATCACTTTCGGATATATTATCTAAATAGTTATAAGCAGTTAATAATTTATCTTCATCATTCTTTTTGTTTATGGAATCTGGCCAACCTCCACGACATGATGCAAAAATTAAATCATTCATTGTTAAATCAGATACAATGCCATCAATATTCATTTTGGGATTATCAAACAATTCTTCAATAGAAATCTTTCCATTTGATTCATTACTTTCATATAAACTCATTGGCCTCATAAGTAATCTATGAATTCTACCTGTTCCTGAATGCATAATCTTGGATTCATCAACTACTGTGGAACCGGTTAATATATATAATCCATCACCTTGAAGTTCATCAACACTATTTCTAACGCCATCCCATAAAATTGGTGCCATTTGCCATTCATCAATCAATCGAGGCTTTTCACCTTCTAATAATTTGGATGGTTTAATATCTAACCACATTTGATATTCTTCTTGTTTATCAATATCTTGAAGTTTTAAAACACTTTTGGCATATTGTTCTGCGGTTGTTGTCTTGCCACACCATTTGGGGCCAACAATAAGTACAGCACCAATAACATTCATCCATTGCTCTAATTCATCATCCAAATATCTACTCATATATTCCATAGAAGTACCTCATTTAACTATTTTTTGCTATTATGTTTAACTATTTTTTGGTAATATATTTAACTATTTTTTGCTATTATGTTTAACTATTTTTTGATGGAACAGTTTGTATGATGACTAACTAACAAGAAAACTTAATTGGAAAATCTGATAAGATAATGTTTAAATGATGTTTTTCACATATACAATTTTAAGTCTTAATAAGATTAAGATTTAAACAATTTATAATTCTATTTAACTCAAATAAAAATAAAAAAATAAATTAAAAAGTAGTAAAATATAAATTTCATATTTTATTTTTCTAAAACTGCGATATAATCCATTTTTTTTCTTAAATATGGTAGCCAGGTAATTATTTTATAGTGAGGTTTGTAGATATTTACTCCATCAAATAAATTAACATCGTTTATCCATTTAAAATTTTGATTAAATTTTGTTAATTCATGGCCTTTTTCAACACCCCATGTGAATTTGGTGTTGGTATCTTCTATAGATTTTTCTTTAGTATTTTTAACAGAAATTGGTGGCATTATTTCCATAAATATTGTGCATGTGTTGAAATTAGCATCAATTATATTTATAATGTCTTCTACATCTTTTTAGTTTAGATACATTGTTAATCCTTCAATAATGAATAGGGTGTCTTTTCTTATTTGGATTTTATTTGCACATTTTGGGTCCATTGCAGAGTAGGCAAGTGTTGTTACTCTTTCTGTGTCTTTTATATATTTTAGTCTGTATTTTGCGGAGTTTTCTAAATCAATGTTGTACCAAATTATTTTGCCGTTGTCTAGTCTATTGAAACGTGTATCCATGCCTGATGCAATGTTTATGATTGTGCAGTGGGGATGTTTTTTTATATAGTTGTTAACCATTTTGTCTAGTACTATTGTTCGGGATATTGTTCCTAGTTGCATGAATTTGTCTTTTTTGACTATGCTGAAGTCGTAATCGATTTGTGATATTATTTCGATTGCTTTTTCGTCGTAGAATTTGTGATTTTTTTCTTGGGAATGTTTTGCTTTTGCATATAATGTTAAAAGCATTGTTTTTTCTACACCTTTTAAGTTCATTTTTTTTATGCCTCTATTTTTTTGTGGGGTTTGTATGTTTTTTAGGTAGTTTTTAATAATATATAAATTTTTAGGCATACCTAAATTTTTTATAATTTTAAAAAAACTAAAACTAAAAAATAACAATCTCAAAAAAAGAAAAAAATCAAAAAAAGTTTTTCAAGGGGAAAAACACTCCCCCCAAAAAAATTTTACTATGTTTAAAATTTTATTTTTTTTTACGCATTCACTCTGATTTTAGCATCAGCTTCTGCACCATCAATTACATATGGTTCTGTTCGTGAGTTGAATTTTATGTGTGCAGTGTAGTCTCCAGCTCCAAGTTCGATTGGCATGTTGATTTCACCGTTGTAATCGGTTACAAACCAGCTGTAGGTTTTACTTGCACCACTACTTACACGGGTTAATGTAATTTCAATTCCAGGTATACCAACAATTGGAGTACCATTTAATAGGAATTTGACTGTGAAGTTTCCAGGAGTACCATAAGTTCCAACATAATCTGTAGGTAAGATAACAACTGTTGTTTCATTGGTAGGTTTTGTTCCATTTTTACTAACACTAAATGGGGTAAGATTACTTACACTTGCATTATAGGTTACATTTGTACTTGTTATTATTGCACCTTCAAATGTTGCTTGTGCAGTGTATTCTCCAGCACCAAGATTAATTGAGAATTGGAATTCTCCATTATAATCAGTAGTGGTTGTGTATACTTTGCTTGCTTTGTCACTTATGCGTGTTAGGTTTAATTGTATGTGCATACCGATAACTGGTGTGCCGTCTTCTAATGTTAGTCTACCGATTAGGCTTTTGCCTTCTCCTTCGGTTTCGTTAAATGGGTCGATGGTTAAGATTGTATTGTAGGTATTGTTGGTAGGTGTAGGTGTTGGTTTTGTGCCGTTAACTGTGATGCTGATTGTTTTTCGGTTCTCAATGTCTGCTGGAAATTGTGTGTTGTCTCCGTCGTAATCTATTTCTGCGATGTAGTTTCCGTTTGCTAATTGTCCAAAGGATGCTTTGAATGTTCCATCTTCGTTTACACCTACTATGACTGCGCTTATAGGTTTGTAAATTCCTGCTTCATAGTCTTCAGGTGTGAATATTCCAATTATGGCTTTTCCACCAGTTGTGTTGGTGATGATTCCTTCAACAGTTATTGGAGTATTATTGTATGCAGTAAGATTTTCTGCTATAAATTCTCCTTTTGCTTTTTTAACAGTAATATTGACTTCAATGTTGTTGGATATTTCGTTACCTTCAACTAAGAATTTGTAGGTAATTGGTGTAACATCATCAGTGTATTTTAGTCCTTCTAAGTCTTCTATATTGACTGTGGCAATACCATTGGTAATTGGAATGTTGTATGCTTTGTCTTTGATGTAGTATGTTAGGTTTCCAGTGTATGGTGCAATTGTGCTGCTGTTGCTTGTAAGTGTTAAATTAAATCCAATACTGGTATCATCATTGAATGTATATGTGGTTTCAGTTGTATTGGTGTTTAGGATGTAGTTTTGTATTGGATATACTGTAACTTCTAAAACATTAAATGATGGGGCATAAACATCATCATTATCAACAAAGGATAAGTTAAGTTTGTATTCTCCTGCATCTAATTTTAAGTCTGCTAAATTGGGTTTTATTTATGTTTGTCCTATAAACCTAATTTTCACTTATTAAATGAATAAAATAGTGTGAGATTGTTTATTTAATTACTCAACTATTTTA
>CAZJLS010000076.1:0-7248 GCA_964547125.1 uncultured Methanobacteriaceae archaeon
AATTTTTATTAAGAAATAATGTTGAAGTTAAAGTTTTGAATAATCAAGACTGTAGGGATTTATTTTTGGATTATGTTAAAAATAGTAGTGTTTGGATGAGAGAATTAGAGAGAGTTGGTAATTCAACTGAGTCTCTCTAAAATTTATATTTTTTTTATGCTTCTAATCTTAGTCTTTTAACTACGAAGTCTTTATCTAGTGTTAGTAAAAAGGATGCTGCTCTTGGTCCTTGTTTTTGTCCTAGTATCATTTTGTATATTGCTTGGAATCCTTTTTGTGGTTTTAATTCGTGTTTTTCTAGGATTTTGTACATTTCATCATGTAATTCTTCAGCATTTTTAAAGTCTTTTTCCTCTATAACATCTGCTAGGTCTTTTAGGAATGCTTTTTGTTCGTCTGGTATTTCTAGTCTTGGTATTTTCTTTTCTTGTACTTGGAATTTAACGAATTTTGGTGCGTATTGGTCTAACCAATTTTTCACATTGTCTATTCTTTCTTGATATTGTTTTAGTTCTGTTTCGTTTAAGTCTTCGAATTCTTTGTTTTGATATCTGCTTGTTAGTTGGGAATTTTTCTTTAATATTTCGTATATTTTTTCAGGTTTGTTTCCTGCTATTTGATATGCATTTACAAGGAATCTGTATGGTGGTCTTAATGGTAAGTTTTCGCTCTCATTTACTTGAGAGTTTCGATAAATGTGTATGAATTTTTTACCTTCTTTTTCAGATGGTGCAACTTCTTCATTATAATATACTTTTTCAACAGTGTCAAATTGATCCATCAAATCTAAAAATTGCATTTTTGGTGAAAAGTCTTTAGCCTTCATAGGTTTACTTCTAAATAAGAAATAATTCAAACTTTCTGCAGGTCCAATTTCCAACCATTGTCCAGGTGTAAAGAACACACCATGAGATTTACTCATAGCTTCACCATCTAATGTAATCCATTCGTAAGGAACAGGATAAGGAGCAGTATAATCAAAAATATCCTCACTAATTACTTTACTAACATCATAAGATCCACCACTTGCAGCATGATCCTTTCCAAATGGCTCACAAGTAACATTAAATATTTTCCAACGAGCTGCCCATTCAACTCTCCAAGTTAACTTACCATTTCCAGTTTTAAAATCAACTTCTCCTTCATGACCACATTCACACTTATAACTAATAGTATCTCCTTGATAATCATAAGCAGTAGTAGTGTTAACTCTTCCACACTTTTCACAAATTGGATTATATGGTAACCAATCTTCAGCTAAAGGTGTTCTTCGATACTTATCCATAATGCTACGAATTTCGTCTGCTTTATCCAATGCAATACGTATGGAATCATTATATTCTCCACTTTTATACATTTTAAAACCAGATTTTATAGTTAAATCTATACCAAAAGTAGGTAAAGTATCTAAAAATGGTTTTTCAAAATGTTCAACAAAATTATCACAACAACCATCAGGACATGGTATATTGGAATATGGCATTCCTAAATACTTATCATAATCTTCAGGTAAAGGATAAGGTACTTTTCTAAGTGGGTCATGATCATCTGCTATCCATATAGTTTCACAATCAGAACCTAATTTTCTTAATTTTTTACCTACTGCGTTTGCTATAAATACATCACAAGAGTTTCCTATATGTATTGATCCTGATATTGATGTTCCACATGCAATAACATGTCTATCAACATCTTGTTCATGTAAATTATTACTTATTCTCTCTATCCAGTGTTCCATAATATTCTCCACCAAAATAAAAATATAATTTAAATTAAATAAAAATTGTTTATAATAATAAGATATTTGTTTAAAATACTATAAATAATATAGTTTTGCTAAAATGAGTAAAAAAAAGTTTAAAAAATATTTTTTTAATAAAAATCATCCATTCTTTTTATAGCTTCATCAAAGCTAGGAATATTAGTTTGACAACCAAGCTTCTCAACAATAAATGATGATACAGAAGATGCAAACATAGCACACTCTTCTAAATTATAACCATTCAAATATCTACTTAAAAATGATGCTCTATAAGAGTCACCTGCACCTGTAGGATCAATACTTGGTTTTAAAATAGCATCAACATGAATTTTATCATTATTTGTATATATTATACTTCCTTTTTCACCACAACTTTTAACAATAATCTCCGGTCCAATGTCCATAATTTCATTAATGTCTTTTTTTAGAGTTTCGGTTATTCGTTCAAGTTCATGATGATTTCCAAAAAGGATATTAGTATTACCTATGACATCTGTTAATTTTTTTTCATTATACATACATAAATCTTGACCAGGGTCAAATGATACTAATTTATTCTGATTTCTAGCTTCAATACTACATTTCCAATTAAATTCAGGATCTCCAGTAGCTAAATGTATCATTTTATTAGATTCTATACTACTTATAGGAATTTCAGCATCTTTAAAGTATTTTCCCGCGCCCCAATAAAAATAACTTTTTTGATCATTATTTTTGTCTGTGAAAACAAATGCTGTTGGGGTGCTTTCATCTTCAATAACAATCATAGATTCAATATCAACATCTTCATCTTTTAATTCAATATAATATTTTGAGTTTTTAAATTCTCCACCGACTGCAGATATTAAACTGGTTTTTAACCCCATTTTTGAAGCAACAATACTAACATTTGCTGCAGCTCCTCCATGTAAATGTTTCATATTTGTTATAGGTACTGAAGAGTTATTTTTTGGAAAATTATCGATTGTTATTATATAATCTAATGCTGTGTGTCCTATTGCAAGTAAATCTCGTGTCATTATTCTTTTTTACCCCATTAAATCTTTTATTTTTTATATACATATTTTATATTTTTTTTTAGTTACTATCTTTCATATGTTTGATATAATATATTATTTTTATGTGAGCATTTGATAAGTATTATTTTTTTATTATTTTATTTTCCATGGTTTTATCGGTTTGAAGCCTTCATTTTTTATTAATTCTTGTCCTTCGTTTAATAAGTAGTGTATTAAATTTTTTGTTTCATTTTTATCTTCATTTACTTGTATTAAACTAATTATATGTTCTGTTTCTATTTTTAGAATATCATTGCCTTTGAAGTAGCTTGCATTAAGAAATGTATGTAAGTTTTGATTATTTTTAACTAATTTAAATGCATCAAATTGTGAATTAACTTCTTTAACAATTTTATATTTAATTCCTAATTGTTTTAATGTGTTCCAAGCTAATCTCTGAGCACTACCTTTAACATTAACAAATTCAAACCCGTTTAAGTCATGGATATTATTAATTTCAGTTTCTTTTGAGGACACTAGTGTTAAATAATCATATGCAATTGCAGTAAGTTCTAAATCATTTTCAAAACCAATTAACGGATCATCTAATGCTAAAATATCAATTAAATCTCTTTTACCTAATTCAAATGCACTCTCGTCATTACTACTATAAACATTAATATCGAAAGGAATTTTTTCTTTTATAGATTCAAGAAGACCTGAAACAATATGTCCTCCAGATATATTAATTTTTTTAGACTCTGTTAATCGAATACGATATTGTTTATATGTTTCAATTAATTTTTCACCATCTAGAGTTATTTGGGATCCAGAACCATAATTATTAGATACTAATTTAAATCCTAATTTTTTTTCTGCTTTTTTTATTCTACGATCTAAAACAGAATGACTAATACCTATTTCTTTACTGGTTTTTCTAATAGAGCCTGTTTTTGATAATATGATTAAAGATTCAAATAATTTATAATCATAAAAGTCTCCATTTATTTCTAAACCTATTATTGGTTTAATATTATTTTCATTCATTTAAAATTAAAACCTTTACAATATTCTAAATATTAATTATGATAACTATTTTATATTATCATCAATAAAAATATTCTTAAATTATAAAATTATTAATATTATTTTTTTTGTAGGTAATTGGAATGGAATTAATGAAAGAATCAATCGGTGCAATATTGAAAAATATTCAAACTGCTCAAGAATATCTTGATGAAGAAGATATTAAAGAATTTATGAATATTTTAATCAATTCTAAGAATATTTTTGTTATTGGTGCAGGACGTTCTGGACTTGCAGGTAGAGCATTTGCAATGCGATTAATGCATTTAGGTTTAAGTTCTTATGTTGTTGGTGAAACAATATCTCCTGCAATATATGAAGATGATTGTATTTTAGCAATATCTGGTTCTGGTGAAACCAATACTTGTGTTAATGCAGCTAAAATTAGTAAAGACCGTGGGGCTAAAGTTTTAGCATTAACATCAAATCCAGATTCATCACTTGGAAAATTAGCTGATAGTTTAATTTATGTTCAAGGACGAACAAAACAGGAAGTTGATGATGAAGATTATCTTAAAAGACAAATAAAAGGAAATTACACTTCTTTAACTCCATTAGGAACAGCATTTGAATTAACATCTTTAATATTTTTAGATGGTTTAGTATGTGAATTAATGCATGTTTTAGGAGAAACAGAAAGTGATTTAAAATCTAGACACACTGTACTAGAATAAATCATTTTACTACTTTTTTTATTATTCATTATATTTACAATATTATTCTTTCAGGGTGAGTGTATAAGTTAAAGCGTTCACCTCTAACAAAACCTACCATAGTAATACCATTATTTAAAGCAATTTCATATCCCGATAATGCAGGAGCAGCATTAGAAATTATAATAGGTATACCTACTCTAACAAGTTTTATTAACATATCTGCAGGCATTCTACCACTGTAGCTGATATAAGATTGATTTAAATTATAATTCATTTTAGAAGCAGCACCAATAACTTTGTCAACAGCTACATGTCTACTTACATCTTCACGTATTATGACTTTATCTTTGTATATTAATTGTGCAACATGAACTGCGCCTGTGCTTTGCCAAACTTTAGCATTTTCTTTAAGTCTTTTCATATCCTTAATAATTGTGGTAGCATTTATTTTTAAACTACTTTTAACAGGTTTTATTTTATCAAGTTGACTTCTCCACCCTCCAGCACTATCTGATTCTACACCTTGATATTCAAGAAGTCTACATACACAAGTATGTTCGCAACCGCCTTTTTTACTTTGTATTATTTCCTCTTTATCATAATCAGTTTCTATTGTGTGGTGGTGTTTTGTTTTAACAATAACATTTGTTCCTTCAATTTTAATGTCTTCAATATCTGAATAATCTTTTATTAATCCTTCTCCAAGACAATAGCCTATGCTAAACTCATCTAAATTATCTGGGTATGTTGAGAATTTTCTAGGAGGTAGTGAATCTATAAATAAATAAGTATACTCATCGATTACTGTTATTTCATCTACTTTTTCATATGTTCCGTTTTTCCATTTTATTGCAGGAATTTTTTCTAAATATTCCTTCATTGTAATCATTTACCACATTTATTTTTTTTAACTATTGTTATAATTTTTGTAATTATATTAATAAAAAAATTTTCCCATCATTATAATAATAATTCTATAATTTTGGATAATTATATTTATTATCGAATACAAAAAATTAACATAACGTATTACTCTAAAATGAGGATAAAAAAATGGAGAAAAAAACAAAAATAATACTAATAACACTAGCAATCCTAATGATACTAGCAGTAATGGTAGTAGCACTATTTTCACCAACAAACATATCTCAAGGAAACACAACAATAACAGATATGGCAGGTAGAACAGTAACAATACCAACCCAAATAAATACAGCAGTAGCAACAGACCCGCCAATGACAACAATCATATACATGCTAGCACCAGAAAAACTAGGAGGACTAAACTTCCAATGGACTACAGAAGAAATAGAATACGTACCTGCACAATATCAGGACATACCAAATATTGGCGGATGGTACGGGTCAAACACAGGAAACTACGAACAATTCATAGCAACTAACCCTGACATAATAATAGAATCAGTATCAGAACTAGGTGGAGATAATGCAAGTATCGAAGACCAACAAGAAAAATTCGGAACAATACCACTAATAGCAGTAACAGACAACACAGACGTAACAAAAATAGATGAAACAATAAGATTCATAGGACAAATAATAGGAGCAGAAGATACAGCAAACCAACTCTGCGAATACAACGACAAATACCTAAACATAGTAAAAGAAACCAACAGCTCAATACCAGACAATGAAAGAAGAACAGTATACTATGCAGAAGGAGAAGATGGATTAAGCACAGATCCAAACGGAACAGCACATGCACAACTAATAAGTCTATGTGGAGGATACAACGTAGCAGACATAGAAAGCCAAGAAGGAGAAGGACAAATACAAGTATCCATAGAACAAGTAATTAAATGGAACCCTGATGTAATAATAGCAAACGACCCAGACTTCTACAACACAGTATACTCTGACCCAATATGGTCAAACATAGAAGCAGTAAGAAACCACCAAGTATACCTATCACCACAATCACCATTCAAATGGATAGACAGACCACCAGGAGCAAACATAATAATAGGAGTACCATGGATGGCAAAAGTCTTATATCCAGACTACTACACAGACATAAACCTAAAAGATGCAACCCACGAATTCTACTCAGACTTCTACCACATAGACCTATCAGACCAACAATTAACAGACATACTCCAAAAATCAGGACTAAACACGAGCCAAATAGGATAAAACACACAATATATAAAAAAATAGGAGAATCATAAAACACAATGGACAATAATATACTAATAAAAAAATACGAAGCAATAAGTTACATAATACTAATATTCATACCAATACTCCTATTTTTCACATCATTTATGGTAGGAAGATACCCAATAAACCCCGTAGATGTAATAAAAACAATATTATCACCAATAATACCAAACCTAACAGTATCTCCAACAATAACCAGTATAGTATTCAATGTAAGACTACCAAGAATAATAGCAGCAATAATAGTAGGAGCATCACTATCAATAGCAGGAGCATCATTCCAAGGACTATTCAAAAACCCATTAGTATCACCAGATCTTCTAGGAGTAAGTAACGGAGCAGGATTCGGAGCAGCAATAGCCATAATCCTATCATTCGGAAACATACTAACACAAGCATCAGCATTCATATTTGGAATAATATCAGTATCAATAACATACCTACTATCCAAAAGCTACAAATCAGCAGGAACACTAGTACTGGTACTATCAGGAGTAGCAGTATCCGCACTATTCAATGCACTAATATCAGGAATAAAATTCCTAGCAGACCCATACGACAAACT
>CAZJLS010000077.1:0-7206 GCA_964547125.1 uncultured Methanobacteriaceae archaeon
ATAAATAAAATCTTATATGAGGTGATATTTTATGGCTACTACTATAAGTATGGACGATAATATTATCAAAAGGATAAAAAATAAAGTTGATGATTCAAGCTTATCAACATCTGATTTGGTTAATCAATATTTACTGGAAAAACTTGATGTAGATGATGCATCAGAAAGAGAATTATCCTCACAAGAAATTCAAGCATTATTATCTCATGATAAACCTGAAGGAGACAATACACTTTCTGATCTTGAAGGGGCTATTGACAGAGGACCGTTACTAATGCATTAGAACTAAAACGACAAACATATAATTAAAATTTTATATTGGCTTTATTTTTCATATTAATAAATGTTCTATTTTTTCCACTATTTTTTTTTAAAAAAATTATAATAGAATTCAGTTGATTAAATTGATTTATCTTAAATAAATTTACTCTTTAACTAATATAACACCTATATATTAATTACAATGACCATAGTATATCAAAATCGATATGTAAACTTTTTAATATTGATTAATACATAAACTATTATATAAATAAAAAATTTTTTTTTATGGGGAAATAAAAAGTGTATAAAAAAATAATAATACTAACAATAATACTAATTGCATTAATACCTGTAAGCTTTGCAGAAAACATAACAATCACACCAGAAAATAGCATACAGGAAGGAATAAACAACCTAACAGATGGTGGAGAACTAATACTCACACCTGGAGAATACACAGAAAGCCAAATAATAATAAACAAATCAATAACAATAACAGGAGAAAATGCAACAATAAATGGAAACCATAAAGGAAGCATATTCGAAATAGAAAAAAATCTAACAGTAAACTTTAAAAACATAAACTTCATAAACGGTAACAGCAACCAAAGTGGAGGAGCAATATACGCAGATACCACTGACATAATAATTGATAACTGCCAATTTATAAACAATACAGCAGAACGCTTTGGAGCAGGAATATACATAGACAACGGAACACTAAAACTAAACAACTCAATATTTAAAGACAACTATGCCGACTATGATGGGGGAGCAATAGCAATAACAAGAAAACCAGGAACCCTAATAGAAAACAGTATATTCATAAACAACACAGCACCTAAAGGATGGGGAGGAACATTCTACAACTGGTACTGCGATATGGAAATGAAAAATGTAACAATCACAGGAGGTGTTGCAGAAACAGGAGGAGCAATATTCAATGCAGGAAACCTCATAATAACAGACTCAAAAATATACAACAACACAGCAACAGATACAGGGGGAGCATTATACAACTACGCAAATAGTGCAATAATAAAAAACACACAAATATATGACAACAAAGGAGTAACAGGATCAGATATATCACTTTTTAGAACAACCACAAACACACAACTAAATGATAACTGGTGGGGAATAAACAACCCAATAAACACAACAGAATATCCACAAAACTGGTCAAGAAGATACCTAACAGACTATGACCAAACCGTAGGAAACCCAACAACATGGATAAACCTCGAAACAACATTAAACACAAATACACTAACAGTAAACACAAAAAACAATAAAGGAAAACAAATAGGATTAAATACTAACGCAACAATAACTAATGGAAATGAAATCATAAATGCAGACCTAACAACAGGAGAATACATAACAAAAATAAACTTTGATACAGTCACCACACAATTAAACTACCAAACAATAACTAATACTTTAAACACCACAAACACTAGTATAATAAATGCAGAAAACATGAAAAAAACATACAAAGAAGATAAAAACTACACAGCAACACTAACAGATGCTATGGGAAATCCAATACCTGGTCAACACATAACACTAGAGTTAACAAGAAATACCAACAAACAAAGCAAAAATTACACTACAACTACAGACTACACTGGAAAATACACTTTAGAAATAAACCTAGCACCTGGAGAATACACAATAAAAAACTACTACAATGGAAACCAACAATACACACCAACAGAAAAAACAGTAAACTTAACAGTAGAAAAAATAAACACCACACTAGAAACAACAGACTATAAACAAACACAAGGAAAATACTTCAAAGCAACACTAAGTGCACAAAAAGAAAAACTAGCTGGAGAAAAAATAACACTAAAAATCACACAAAATACACGCTCAAAAGAATACACACTAACAACAGATACTAATGGAGAAATAAGTCTACAAATAAACTTAGCCATTGGCGAATATACAATACAAACAACATATGCAGGAACAAGCATATATCAAGCAAACACACAAGAAAACACAATAACAGTAATTTAAATTTAAACTACTTTTTTTACTCTTTTTTTTATACTTTTTATCAAACAACTTTTAGTTTTATATAATAATATTCATAAATAATGATTATATGTCAAGGTTGGATTAAAACAGTTTTATAAACTTATTTGCACAAGCATATGAAAGCCGAGATATGACAGGAATTTTATGAGTCTTGAAAAATTAAGAAAAAATTAAAAATTCAAATACTCTGGGGTGATAAAAGTGAATAATGTAGAAATTATTGGATCTTCTGACTTAACAGATGATGATAAGAAAACTAAAGAATTTTTATCTAAAAAGTATTTTAATAGTTTACCAATTAAAGTTTTAAGAAAAATGAAGTTTACAAGTCCTAAAGGTAATGTGTGTACTTGTTTTATTTCAAAAGAACCTAATGACTTACTTGGAAGTATGGTAATAACTGAAATTAATGGGGTTAAAACAGAGCAATTTGTTCATGGGATGCCAAAACTTCACTATTGGATGGATTATATTGAGGATATAGAAAATTCACTTCAAGAACAAATATTGGAGTTTAGAGAAAAGTTAGATGGTACAAATATTTGTTTATATAAATTATACAATCCTGTTGATAATAAATTAATTGAAATTATTCCTAAAACACGTAATATGCCAGTTTTATCTCCTGAATTTCAAGAATTATACAATTCTATAGACACAAGTAAAATTATAAAATACTTTACTGGGGATTTTCAAATTCATACTTTAATTTTTGAACTTTGGGGTGATTTAAATATTCATACTGTAAATTACACTCATAAATTAGATTTAAGTTTACTTTGTTTTTATAATTCGGATTTGAGTTTAAATTTTTCAAACACTAAATTTAATGCTCCAAAGGTCATTGGAAGATTGTATAAAAAAGATAATATATACTTTGCAAAATTAGATAATGCAGAGTTTAAAAGTGATAATATTTCAAGTTTAATAAATGAGATTGAAGATTATTTTGAGAGTTTAAATAATGGGGAAATCTTAAGTTTGGAGGGTGCAATTTTAAACTTAAAACTTGATAAAGCTACAGTTTTTGCAAAAATTAAACCTCCAAGTATAAAAGAAGCCCATAGTTTAAGTAATGGTATATCTACATTTGCAATAAAAAAGGAAGTTTTGAAATTTTTTGATGAATTTGGAAAAAAACAGGCAACAGATATTATAGAAAATAATATACATACAGCTATAGAATATATTCAAGATAATTTACTTGAAGAATATAATGAAAAGTATGTTTATTTAAATATGACTTCATCTAAAATAGAACAAGTTTTATTAAAGATTTCTCAAAGAAAACAAATAGATAAAAAACTTCTAGAAATTGGAGAAAAAATATTAAAAGAAAATCCCGAAAAACACATAGGAGAAATAATGAGAATCTTTGCAAAAAAATACCCACAATTAAAAAACAAATCAGAAGAAATGTATAACGGAATAAAAGAACTAAAAGATAAATAAAATTAAAAAAAACAAAAAAATAAAATAAAAAACATATAAAAAAAATAAAAGGAAAAAAACACGATGCCACTTTATAAAATAAACAAAAACAAACTCAAACAAATACAAAAAACAAACATAAGAATAAACGAAATAAAACAAATAACAGAAGACAACCTAGAAACACTATTCAACCTACAATACATAAGAAACAACTTCAAAATAAAAGATACAACAATACATACACTAGCACTCAATGAAGAAAACAACACATTTACAATAATAAAATACCTAGACGGAAACATAAACTACACAGAAGAATACAAAAAATACTACAAAATCATACTAGAAAACAAAAAAGAACTCATAGAAGAATACAAAAAATACACAAACAAACCAAAAAACATCAAATTCAAACAAACAAAAATCATATTCATAAACACCACAAAACCCAAAATAAAAGAAACAGACAACGAATACGAAATATATTATGTAAAAAAATACAATAACGACACAATACAATATGAAAAAATAATACCAAAAGAAACAAACACTCCACTTCTAAATACAGACGATGGACACACAGAATACCTAGAATCAGATCACCTAAAAAACAAACCATACAGGATAACAAACTTCTATTATCAAGTAAAAGACGAAATACAAAAAAACTTCGACAATATAGAAATAATAGCAACCAAAGGGTATATAACTTATAGATTAAATGAAAGATTCAATAATAAAAACAAAAGACAAAACATCATAATAATAGAAATACAAAGAAACCTCCTAAAAATATGGATAGGAATGAAAAAAGGAAGCCTAACAGACTCTGGAAACATAACAATAGATGTATCAGGAAATAATACTCACAAAAATAATGACTATCAAGTCAAACTATATCCAGGTGATGACTTAAAACACTTTATAAACCTGTTTGAACAGGCATATGAAAACCAAATAGAAGGAGATAATAATGAATAAATACATATTAGCTTTAATTTGCTTATTCTTTTGAATCATTAAACAAACTAGTCTCAATACAAATCCATTAGGTGGAAGCATTATAGAAATGATTAAAAACACTCCTGATTCAAGTATAAGTCAAGAATATTTACAAGATAATAAGGGCTGTTAGATAATGAAAGATGAAAAAACAAAAGAAAAAGAAGTACAAATAATTCAATTAGTAAACTCATTTTGTATGGAAAATTTAAATGAAGAATACAATGAAATATGTGTTAATTTAGTTAAAAAACTTGGAAGAAAACATAATGTCCCATTTAAAAGAGGGAAACTTGAAATTTGGGCAAGTTCAATTATATATGCAATTGCACAAATTAATTTCTTATTCGATAAGTCCTCCACCATACACATAACACCAGATACTATTTGTAACTTTTTCAATACAAATAAATCAACAGTATCAAATAAAGCACATACTATTAGGGATATGTGTAATTTAGGACCTTTTGATAAGGAATTCTCTCCTGATTATATTCTTGATTCTATACCTAATGCAGTTGTAGATCCTGATTCTGGTTTAATAATTCCTATAGATAATGATTATTTTGATGATTTAGATAATGGTGAAGATGAAATTAACAGTTTCTTTGATAATGTTTATAAATTAGTTGAAAAGGATGAGATTGATGAGGCTTTAAAACTTTTAGATTCTATTGCTGAAAATGATTCTGAATATTTACATGCTAGATTTTATAAACATTTTATAGAAAATTTTAGAGATAAAGGTCTTAATGGAAAGTTTATTGGGGATTTTGTACCTGATGAAGATTTTATTCTTAATATTTTAGGTTCAACTTTTGAAGATGTTGATTATATTTTTTCAGATGAATATGTGGAACTTGAATCTCGTATTAATTCTCCATATTCTCTTAAGTATGCATATGAGGAGTTAGATGATGATTTCAGATATAGTGAGGTTCTTTTGCCTCATGCTATTTTCCAAGTATGTGATTGGATGGATTTTAGTGATGATTTAGATGATGTTGTGTTAGATGTAGGTGAAGATTTTGGTATTGAACCTAATGTGCTTAAGGATATTGTAATTGGTGAAAATTATATTATTGATAATTCAAATGATGATTATATTATTGGAAAATTAAAAACATACAATCCAAAACAACTTAAAAAAATACTTAGGGAACATAAGCTTAAACGTTCAGGTTCTAAAGATGAACTTATAAAACGTTTGTTGGATAATGTTCCTAAATTTGAATTACCTTTCTCTATTTATGAATTAACAGATAAAGGTAAGGATTTAATTAACGATTCTGAAAGAGAATTCTTTTCGGAGCATTTAAACAAATATTCATATGCTGAGTTTAAAGAATATTATCCTGATGGTGATTTTAAAACTAATCTTATAGGTTTCTTTAATAAGCATAAAGCTTTATCAAAAAAGAGAGAAGATTATTTTGGATATTTAAATGCTAGTTATTCTATTGCAAATGTTTATTATTCAATGGAAGATTTTTCAAATGCAGTTTATAATATTATTGAAAATTTAATTTTTGATATTAATTGTATCTATTTGGATGAGAAGTTTTATGATTATTATGCCCCACTTAACATAGATGTATGTTCACTTTTACATTTCACCTCTCAAATTTTAAGTTTTAATGATATTGAAAATATATTTAATAAGATTTGTGAAGATTTTGAATTTGAATTTAAGATTCCAAAAGAAATTATTTGGGAAATTATTAAGAATATTGTAAATGGATTAGAATTCCAGGATATTCTTGATGGGGCTATAAAAAAATATATAATAATTGATAAATAATTTTTCATATATTCTATAAAAAAAGACAGTATTTTTGGGGCTTATTTTTATTAAACAGGAAAAAAATAAAGATATTTTAAAAATATGAAATATTATTGAGAATAATTTACTTTGAAATTATTATGTTAAATATGTGTATTAGTTTTAAGTTTAAAAAATGAATATTTTTTTTTAGAAAAACAAATAAACGCAATCCCAACTTTGTATACTTACAAGTTAAAACAAATATCAATCCTAATAGAGACAGTAGGTGATGATATAACACCAAATTCTGATGGTTGGTACTTATCTAAAAACAATAAGAATGTTATTCACTAGGAAACTAATTATTAGTGTGGTTCTAATGCAGTTCAACTTGTATGGTATAGTTTAAGTGGGGGTTGGATTGAATATAGAGGCTTTAAAACAATGACTAACTATATAAATGGAATAAACCAAAAAAGTATAGCTCAAATATCTGTTTAGATAAACTATACTTTTTTTTATTCTTTTCTTGTAATTTTACTTGTTCTGTCTATTAAACTGAAAATAATTAATGTAAGTACAATACTTACCAACCACCAATTAAGTCCATTTAAACCTAAATAATTACTTATTATTGTTGCAAGTATCCATGAACCAGCAAATAATATAATTAAAAATGTATAGAATACTAT
>CAZJLS010000078.1:0-7194 GCA_964547125.1 uncultured Methanobacteriaceae archaeon
AGAAACACTTCCAATATCTGCTTTAATTACACTAATTGTAGTTTTCATTTATTCACCTTTATTTTTTAAATTAAAATATTATTCTTAAAATAATATTTTTTATAAAATTTATAATAAATTAATATATTAATTTTTATAATGCTTATCATATAATAATTTTATTATGAAAAATTAAATAAATTATCTAAAAATCAAATTTTTTAATATTTAATAGTTTTATATGCTTTTTGTATTTCTTCTTCTTGATTTATTGTTTTTTTAGCTTCATGAACTAAGTTTATATCTGCATTTGTTTCAGGGTATTTTGGAACTGCTTTACATCCTCCATCATCACGTTTACTTATTTCAAATGTTCCTATTTTTTCTGCTATTCTTGTTATTTCAATTTTATCTAAACCTATTAATGGGCTTAATATTGGAACATCTACTTTTTCTCGTGATGCTAGAATATTTGGTAGTGTTTGACTTGCTACTTGTCCTAAACTACTTCCATCAACTATTGCTAGTGCATTCATATCTTTAGCTAGTTTGCTTGCTAGTTGATACATCCCAGATTTACATAAAACACAGGTCATTCTTTCAGGAGCATCTTTTTTACATTTGCTTAAGTATTTTCCGTATTGGACTACTCTTCTTTTTATTGGTGCTCCTGAAGCATATTTTTGCAGTTGATTTACTAAATCTTCATTATTTTTTAGTGCTTGTTCTGTTGTGTATGGGTCATTATTACAGTATAATGTTATTACTTGGCATCCTCGTTTCATCATTAAGTATGCTGCTACTGGTGAGTCTATTCCACTGGATGTTAGTACTATTACTTTTCCTTGTGTTCCTAGAGGTAATCCTCCCGCACCTTCTATTTTTTCGTGATATATGTATGTTTTATTGTCTCTAACTTCTAGGAATATTTCTAATTCTGGATTTGTTAAGTCTACTGGACATTCTAGTTTTTTAACCACTACACTTCCGGCATATGCTGCTATTTCTTGGGATGTGAAGTTGTGTTGTCCTACTCTTCTACATCTTATAGCGAATTTGGTTTCTTTTTTTATTAGGTTTTGTTTTTCTAGTTTGTCAACATAATTTGATAGTGTTTCTGTTAATTTTTCTTTGTTTGTTTCTGTTTCAACTGCTGGGGAGAATGATACAATTCCAAATATTCTTTTTAGTTTGTCTTGTGTGTCTTTGAAATTTTCTGGTTTGATGAATATTCTAGCTTGATCTATCTTTATTTCTGCATCAATGCTTGCTTGCATATTGTGTATTAGTCTGTTTTCAAATCTTTTTCTTACTTTTGGACTTTTTAATCCTATTTCACCGTATCTTGCGATTATTAACTCATAATTCATGTTTTACATGTCCTTATATCATATTAAATGCTTTGTTTAATGCTTCTTCCATTTTTTCTTTGTTTTTTCCTGCTCCTTGTGCGAGGTTAGGGCGACCTCCTCCACCTCCACCTAGGATTTGGGATGCTTCTTTTATAATTTCGTTTATTTTTATTCCATCTTGTATTGCTTTTTGTGATGCTGCTCCAACTATTTTTCCATCATTGTTTCCTAGTAGTACTATGTCTGCTTTGTTGTTGTCTGTGAAGTCTGTTGCTATGTTTTGTAGTTCTTTGATGTCTCCGTCTATTTTTTCTTTTAGTACTTTGAGGTTTTTTACATCTTCTAGGTTATCTGTCATGTTATGGATTTTTAATGTGGATATTTCGCTTTTAAGTTTGTTTATTTCATTTTTTTGTGCTTTCCATTCAGTAAAGAATCTTTGACAGGTTTTTGATAGTTGGTCATTGTTTACTTTGAATACATTTGAGCTTTCTCTTAGGTATGTTTTGTCTTGCTGTATGGATTCTATTGCTGCTAGTCCTGCTGAGAAGTCTATTCTTTCTACTCCGTCTTGTACTCTTTCCGTTTTGTTGATTTTTATTGGTCCGATTTTTCCTGTTTGTGGTACGTGTGTTCCTGCACACGCTTGAACATCTATTTCTGGTATTTTAACTACCCTTATTGAATCTCCTGGTACGACTCCTCCTTGGTATAGTGTGAATCCGTATCTTTTTTCTGCCTCGTTACGTGTTAACCATTCTATGTTTATTTCTACATTGTCCATTACATATTGGTTTGCTAGTTTTTCTATTTGATTTAACTCTTCTTGTGATATTCGTTTGTAGTGTGATAAGTCTATACGTGATCTCGTTAGTCCTTTTTGTGCTCCTGCTTGCCATATGTGGTTTCCTAGTATTTTTCTTGCTGCTGCTACTACTAAATGTGTTGCACTGTGGTGTCTTGCAAGTGTTATTCTTCTGTCCCAGTCTATTTCTTCTGTTATTTCTTGTCCTATTTGTTTTTGTAGTTTGTTTTCTGTTTCTTTTATTTCGTCTTCTGGTACTTGTATTTGGTGTAGTACTATGTTGTTGATTTTTGATGCATATGTTACTTGGTATTCTTCATTGTTTATTGTTATTGTTCCAATATCTGATGGTTGTCCTCCTCCTTCTGGGTAGAATACTGTTTTATCAAATATTAGGTTTATTTTGTTATTGATGTTTAATATTTTTAGGAGTTTTGCGGTGGTTTGTTGTTTGTAGAAGTCTTTGTAGAAGAGTAAATCTGTTTCTGGTGCATCTATTTCTAGGGTTTCTTTGTCTTTGATTTCATCGGTTTCGTGCATTGCTGCTACTTGTGTGAAGAAGTTATCTGGTACTGGTACTTCGAAGTCTTCTGGTGCTAGTTCTTGCACTGTTTCTGGCGGCATCCCATGTGCGTCGTATAAGTCTATTAGTGTTTCTAGTGGCATGCTGTTTATTTTGTCTTTTTTTAGTTTTTTGATTGTTCTTTTAACTATTTGTTGTCCTTTTTTGATTGTTTTTGTGTATCTTTCTTCTTCTAGGTTTATTATGTTCATGATGTGGTCTTTGGATTCGTTTATTTCTGGGTAGAATTTTGTTAGGAAGTTTAGTTGTATTTGCATTACATCTGATAGGGATTCTTTCATTTCTAGTTCTTTCATGAATCGTATTGTTCTTCTTAGTACTAGTCTTGCTAGGTATCCTTCTTTAACATTTGATGGTATTATTCCGTCTGCTAGCATGAATGCTAAGCATCTTGTGTGGTCTGCTATTATGTAGATTGCTTCCATTGGTAGTGCGGATTCTAAGTATTCTTCCATTGTTATTCCTAGTTTTTTCGCTACTTTTTCTCTTAGTTCTCTTATGTCTGCGTATGTTTCGATGTCCATCATTCCGGCAATTTGTGCGTTTTCTGCTAGGATTTTTTCGTTTACTTTTATGTTTGTTATTTTTTTAAGTTCGTCTATTATTGGTCCGAAACATGCATCGTATGCTGTTGGTGTTCCTTGGGATATCCATGCGAATCTTTCTAATCCGTATCCTGTGTCTACTACTTTTAAGTCTATTTCTTCTTTTTCTCCGTTTGGTAGTGTTTTGTATTGGATGAATACGAGTGTTGCTAGTTCAACTCCTCTTACCATTACTTCGTAACATGGTCCTTCGTTTCCTCCACCACTCCACCAGGATTCTATGAATGTTACTTCTTCTGTGTTTATTCCAATATGTTCCATGAATTCGTGACAGTATTTTATTGTTTGTTCTTTCCAGTATACTGATTCTTTTTGTGTGTTGAATGCGTGGTGTGCTCCCATGGTGAAGCAGGTCATGTGTCTTCCTGTTCTTCCTACATTGTCTACATCGTTTAGTCTTATGGATGGTTGTGCGATTGTTAGTGGGTTTGCTGGTGGGTCTATTAGACCTGAGGTTACCCATGGTTGGAATAGAAATATTGTTGCTCCAACGAGGAATACGTCATCTCTCCATCTTTTTGCAAGAACTGGGTATCTTTTTATTGGTGTGTGTCCTCTTTCTTCGAAGAATTCTTTGAATGTTTTTTGCATTTCGTATAAGTTGTAACCTTTATCTGTTGCTGGGTTACCTATGAATTCGTATTCGTCACATGGTGCATCTCCACATGTGCTTCTATTTGTTTGTGACCAGAAAATTTTGCCACAAGTTTCACATTCTTGACGTGTATATCCTAAGTTTTTAAGTATATCAGACATAATTATCAGCTTGAATTTTATGAAATAAAAATAAGTTTTTTTAAATATATAAAATAAAAATTTTTTTTAATAAATTTAGTAGAATAAACTAAAGTTTATAATCAATTATAAATTTGGATTATAAATTATAAAAAAGTATCTAATATAGTATAAAAAAAAGTTAAAAAAAGTTTATTGATAAATAAACTCTTTTAATTGAAATTAATCGTGTCTTTCAGGTATGTAAGGAATTATTGCTTCAGCCATTTTACTGATTGGCATAGTTTGTATCCAAACTCTTCCAGGTCCTGTTATTGTTGCTAAAAATAGTCCTTCTCCACCGAATAACATATTTTTAGCCCCTTTAACTCTTTCGATATCGAAATCAACAGATTCATCCATTGCTGCAATATGTCCTGAGTCGATGTATATTTTTTCTCCAGGTTCTAATTTGCGTTCAATTACTTCTCCATCAATTTCTAAAAATACCATTCCATTTCCAGTGAATTTTTGAAGAATGAAACCTTCTCCACCAAATATTCCTACTCCAAGGTTCTTTTTGAAGTATATATCAATGTCTACTGTTTCTTCTGCAGCTAAAAATGAACTTTTTTGACCGATAATTGAGTTTGTTCCATCTAATTTTAAAGGAATGATTTTTCCAGGAGTATATGATGAAAATCCTATTTGTTCACCATCACTTTCTGCTGTAAAAAAATTTAAAAATAATGAATCTCCTGCTAAAGCTCTTCCAAGTCCTTTTAAAAGACCTCCTCCAGTATTAGTATCCATTTTAATACCAGAAGTCATAAATGCCATAGCTCCACTTTCATCCTTCATTGTTTCTCCTTGTTGTAATGTACATATTACAATAGGAAATGAACCACCAGCCATCTCATATTCCATTAGTAATCACCTATTCTATATTATATAATTTACAATATGCTCAAATATCACATATAAACATTATTAAATATTATAATAATCCTTACACATTGGTCAACTTAATTTTTTGTTTGTGTTTTTATTTATTCTTTTTTCTTATTTTTTTATTTTTATAATTTGATTTTATGTGCTATACATCTGTAAAAAATACTTTTTTAAAGCAGTAAAAATAAGCGTGCAGTAATTTTTTAACTTTTTTTACCTTTAATAATCAAGAGACTTCTTTTTTATAATTTAACATATTGCAAAGAACAAGTAATAAAATAAGCAATACGTTCTCTAATATACTTATACCTAACTAATATTTTTTTAAATAAGTATATTTTGATGAAATATCAAAATAAATAAAATATAAATTCTATTTAATCTTTATTAGATAATAATAACCTATAAGAAAGGTTTAAATATGATTTTAGAGAATATTATATATTATGACATCAAAAAAATATCCTCTAAAATATTACATTTGTTTTTTAAATTTAATTAATTTTTCGGTTTATAAAACAGGTACATATGCTGTTAAAATAATAAAACACCTTCATCATGGTGTTAAAAATACAATATTAATGTATTTTTTATTTGTTTGGATGGTGTTGGTGTAAAAATGTTTGAGTATATTGCCCTAGCCATTAGTATTGTCACTTCTAATTTTCCAGATTATGTAAATACTTCTGGAAAGTTTACTCGCAAAAGTAAATGGCGTTTTGAAGATTATATAAACTACATACTATTCAACAATCACAAAAGTATTGATGTAAAATTAGGTAATTACTTTGAAAAAGCCATAAATCTAACAGAAATTACAAAACAATCAATCTCAAAGCAAAAGAATATTTATTAAACCCAAAATTTTCATTGATATTTCAAATCAATTTCTTAAAAATATTCATTACGAGAACCAGAAAATATTTAAGAATTTTAAAGGTTTTAGATTAGTTGCAATTGATGGATCAGATTTTGAAATTCCCAACATTACTAGCACTCGATTAGAATTTAATGTTAAAAATGCTTTAACACGTAAAAATCCATCACAAGGAAAATTTTCATCTGCAATGGATGTTTTAAACGGATTTATACTTGATGGAATCATAGACAACTACAAAAAAGCCGATTTAAACTTCGTAGAAGACCATATAAATAATTGTAAAAAATTAATCAACATAAATAAAACTATTTTCATATTTAACAGAGGATACGTATCATTATCATTATACGCCACTTTATTATCAAATAAAACATATTTTGTTTCAAGATTAGCAAAGAATTCCTACATACATGAACAAAAATACCTCAAATCAGACGATGAAACCATAATAATAAATGCAAACTCCAACAGACTAAATAAATTTAAAAACATATCACTAAAAAAAAGAATACAGTAAAAAACGCTATCTAAAATTAAGATTAGTTACTGTACACCTACCTAATAATAAAAAAGAATATTTATTAACTAATTTAAGTCCAGATAAGTTCTCTCAAGAAGATATTAGTAAAATTTACGACTTTAGATGGGGAATTGAATGCAATTACAAAATAATGAAAAGCAGACTACAAATCAAAAACTACACCACCATAAAAAGAATCAACACAGCACAAGATATTTACGCCAAGTTCTTAATATATAACATATTTTGCTTCATGGAATCATACACGAATAAACTAATTAATAAGAATAAACGTAACAAAGGAAATAATAAAAAATATAAAGTTAGACAAAGCACTTTAATAGGTCGTTTAATACATGATTTACCATTCATGATTTTAAATCCCACACGCAATATTATAAGGCATTATTTATGGAAAATAATTTATTGGTCTTGTAAAAATCCAATATTAATAAAAAAACAAGAGTCGACACCAAGAAAAAAAAGCATTTAACATAAAATACAAACACAACATCAAACCACTATTCTAAAAAAAAAAAGAATTTGAAAAAAATAAATAAAAACACAAACAAAAAATTAAGTTGACCAATGTGATAATCCTTATTAATTGCAGGTAATTTTGCAAAAATAAATGGCACAACAATTAAAACAATAGTTAAAATTATCATAATAATTGTACTAACACTATCTGCAGAACTCATAGTAGAATAAACCCCTTGAGCCCAAAGACCAAAAATACAAACTGGTAAAATATATTTAATTACAGTTTTCCAAGTTTTACCTACCTTAATAGATGAATTATTAT
>CAZJLS010000079.1:0-7125 GCA_964547125.1 uncultured Methanobacteriaceae archaeon
TATTGGTTCGAAACATTTATATATGTTGTTCTATAAATTTATTAATGTTATTTATGGGACCGGTGGTCTAGGGGTATGATACCTCCTTGACGTGGAGGGGATCACGAGTTCAAATCTCGTCCGGTCCATTATATTTGCACATGCCATAGTAGTTCAGATGGGAGAACGCCAGACTGAAGATCTGGATGTCGCTGGTTCAAGTCCGGTCTATGGCATATACTATTTTTTTATGTTGTTTTATTTATAAAAAAGAAAAATTTAATGAGAAAAAACTGTTTTATTCATTTTCTATAATTTTTTTTAGACAATTTTATCTTTTTTTTCATATTTTGGCTTTTTATCAAATAATCCTGGAGCATTAGCTTCTGTACTTTCACTTGCTTTTTTCAGTTGTTCAATTATTTGGGGGCCTCTTGATGTTCCAATTCTTGTAGCTCCTGAAGCAATAACATTATTGGCTTCTTTAAAGTTACTTATTCCTCCAGATGCTTTTATTTCTTTGCTTGGTGCATATTTGTGTATTATTATCAAATAATTTACGAAGTCATTGAAGTTGTTTTTTCCACTGAATCCTGTGCATGTTTTTATGAATTCTGCATCAGTTTTCTCTATTATTTTTGATACTGTTGCAACTTCTTTGTCTGTTAATAATGTTGTTTCTATAATTATTTTTAGGGGAGTATTTGGGATTGCTTCTTTAACTGAGTCAATATCTTCTTTTATTAAGTCATATTTTTCATTTTTAACTGCTGGGATATTTATAACCATGTCAACTTCATCTGCCCCATCTTTAACTGCTTGTTTAGCTTCGGATACTCTTGACGCTGTGTTTCCAAAACCTAATGGGAAGTCAACAACACTTATAACTTTTACAGGACTGTCATTTAATAATTTTTTCATATATTTTACATAAGTTGGTCCAACTACTACTCCATAAAAATTATATTTTTTTGCTTGTTGTGAGAATAATTTCATTTCTTCTGCTGTGGCAGTATTGTCTAAAAATGCATATTCTATATATTGCGCTATTTCTTCTTCTGTTTTTAATCGTAATAAACTGTTTGCCATTTTATATTTCTCCGCTTTTTATTTGAATTTCCATAAGTAATATTTTATTCATATTTTTTTTTAATATTTATATTTTTTAGTTTAATTTTTTTTGTAGATAATTACCTTTTGTTTTGTAACCTATTTTTTCATAATAGTTATATTCACCTATACCACATTTTGTAATAATTTCATTTTTTCCATTATCTATCATTATATCTTCAGCATGTTTAATTAAACGACTATTAAATGAATCTTCATTTAGTATATTATACTCCTTTTTAGTTTTTAGTAGAGTATCATATGTGCGAACTTCCCTTAACAATGCAGATTTTTCACCAATTTCAAACCTATGTGCATTAGATGAAGGAAAACGTAAACGAAGATAACCTCCTAAAACACTCCTATCTCTTGTTTCTAAAGATAAAAAGAACTCTTCACCGCCAACAGCTTGATAATTCTCAACATAAATATCAAAATCATCAACACTATAATCATTAATATTATCTTTATGACCTAATTCTCTGCAACGAATACAATCACAATGAATATCTTCGTCATTCAAACGATTATAAACTAATTCACCTAAATTAGACTTTTTAACACCTGCTTCAATCAAAGTAGATGGAATATCTCTTTGTATTCTCATAGTACGAACCCACCTAGGCAAATTCTTTTTAATATTAACAATCAAATCAACAGCTTCATCATCAGTATAAGGCTCATAACCCCCATCCTTCCACAAATCATACAACTCACTACCTGCAGTAACAAGACAAGGATAAATTTTAATCATATCGGGCATATATGAATCATTACTAAAAATATTTTTAAACATATCAACATCCTCTGAAGGACCTTGAAACAAACCTAACATAAAATGCATACCTACTTTCAAACCAGCATCACGAATAAGCTGATTTGCAGTAACAGAATCTTCCACATTATGGCCTCGTTTCATTTTATCATAAATAGAATCATGAATCGTTTGAACACCAATCTCCACACGAGTAGCGCCCATATCTAACATTCTATCAATATGACTAATTTTACACCAATCGGGGCGTGTTTCAAAAGTAATACCGACACATTTAACACGAGAATTTTTACAAACACTCAAAACGTCATCTAATAAAACATAATCATAAGTTCCATAAGTTTTCAACAAACCATCAGAATAAAGAGAACATCTTTTTAAAAATTCTTTACTAAAATCCGAAGAATTACCATTATCAATATTCTCAAGAATTAACCCAAAATCAACTAAAGCTTTCAAAATTTGGGAAACAAACCATTCTTGATAAGATAAGTCGGTAGAGGGAAAAGTACCTCCCATAATAATAATTTCAACATTACTCACATCATGACCAATACTATTTAGCTGTTTAAGACGATTAAATGTTTGAACATAAGGATGATACTCAAACATTCTTCCTCTAAGTGCAGCTGGCTCCTCTCCAGTATAACTAGGTGGGGCAACATCACTTTTAGGACAATAAAAACATCTTCCGTGAGGACACTCGTGAGGATGACACATAACCGCAACTACGGCAACACCTGTAGCAAATTTAGAAGGTTTTTTACGTAAAATATGCTGTATATTTTCTTTTTCACTAGGACTAGCAATATCTAAAATATCTGCATTACTCATAAAACGCTTCAATTTCAATTCACGGCATATTTGTCTTTTTCTAACCTCAAGCTCACGGCGACTAGTAATATTGCCGTCTATAATATCATTTATAATTATCCTACAAGCATTTTCCATAACAAATATTTCTCCTTAACAAAAAACAAAAAACCATAAAAAAAATATAATACTATTATATACTTAATTTATAATACTAATACATATATAATAATTAAAAAAATACATTAAAAAATAAATTCATATGGGAGCATAAAAAAATGGAAGCTTGTGACTTAAGAGGAAAAACAATATCTGTTGGATCTTATGCAAGATACAGTGGAACAGGAACAACAGGACAAGTATCAGATATTAAAGAAGAAAACAATAATATGTGGGCAAAACTTGAAAACTCTGATTTATGGTACTCTCTTGACACAATTGAAGTTATAACAAAAGAAAATATTAAAAATTTCGATTCTAAAGAGGAGGATACGGATAAAAAAGTTAAAGAGTTAAAAGAAAAAGCAAAAAATAATGCTGCAAACAACTTTTCAAATGTTGATGCATGTGGTGCAGGATAAAAAAATCTTTATCTAAAAACCACACACTTCACTTTTTTTTATCATCCACTAAAATCTTTAATTTTTTTAGCTAATTTAGGACCCACACCATCTATTTTTTGCAATTCTTTTTCACTTACAGGTCTTAAATCATCACCAAAAATATCAACAACGCTACGGGCACGTTTACGGCCTAAACGTTTAACACCTAAAACTAAAGGTAATATATCTTCTTTAACACCATAATATAATCTTCCAGATAATATATCTAAGTCTCTACTAAAATTATATTTACCTAAAACTTCCAAAGTATCTTTAGCAAAACGCACAAGCAAACTAGCTTCGTAAGCAGCTCTACGGGTACTAGCACTATAAACATGATATGCATTTTCAATTTGATACTCTGTTCTTTCATTAATCCATTCAATTAAACTAACACAAGTTGCTTCAGGGTTACCAATATCTAAAGCTAAAATCCCTAAATTAGTTAATTTTTCATACACTGGATCTTTACTTTTACGACCTTTAAAAGAAATAAGTGGTAAATCAGATGTTTGGGTTAGTTGATAAATAAGTTCATAAGGATTTAAATCATTAAGATTATTAGTATATTCCTTAATTTTAACTGCAGTTTTAACTGCATAATTAGATTTGGCTATAAGATTACCAAATTCTGTAGTTTTCAAACCCTCTGGTGTGGCCATTAAAATACCATTTTGAAGTAAAAATTCTATTGAAGATTGAATTTCATAATTCAAAGCATCATTTGCAAAAATACCCATACTTGGATTATTATTCATTTGATATCCATAAAAAGTAGTTTGAAAAAAGTTATTTAATTCATCTGGTGTTTTTGATAATGTGGAAGCAACTTGTATAATTATTTGCTTTAGCATAGAATCTTTATTTTCAATTAATTTAGAATTTGTAGGTTCAACTTGTCCATTAATATATACTTCTTCTAGGTTTAAAGATTCTTCCATAGTTTTAGCGATTAAATAAGAGTATCCTACATCATCATACTGGGGGCGTCCTGCTCTTCCAGACATTTGGAGGTAATCAAATACTGGGATATTTTGAGGGCCCATACTTGTCCAACGAGTGTAATCTCTTATAGCTACATATTTTGAAGGTAAATTAACACCATACATTAAACTAGGGGTTGCACTAATCATTAATATATTTCCTGCACGGAATTCTTCTTCAATAATTTCTTTTTGTTCATTGAAAAGTCCTGCGTGGTGAAATGCCGCTCCATTTTCGCATGCTTCTGCTAATCGTATACATGTGCTTGTAGGTTTACTTCCTTTCTTTTCAGGGACATTTAATATTTTTTTTGAAACTTCATTAAATTTCTTCTTTTGTTCGGGACTTATTTTTTTCTTTAATTTGTTAGATATATATGTTGCTAAGCTTTCAGTAAATCTTCTTGTTGATACGAAGCTTAATACTTGAGAATTTTCAGTCATGGCTTTTTCAACAATTTTTGTAATTATATCATTTTTATTTTTTGTATTAAACATTTCAGCATCTAAAACTTCTTTATTTAATGGGACTGGTCGATAATCATGTTCAATAACATTTGCATCTAACCATCCTTCTATTTCATCCATATTTTCTAAAGTAGCTGATAATGCTATAATTCGCATATTTGGGTTTATTTTTTTAGCTCTTGCAATTGCACATTCAAGTGTTGGACCTCTACTGTATTCTCCAATCATATGGAATTCATCAATTATTAATGTGTCTACATCTCTTAGCACATTCCATGAGAATTGTGTGATTGCATCAAATGATTCAAAAACCATTACTGATAAGTCAGATGATCTTGGGTGTTTACCTACTTTGATATTGAATTCTTCAAATTTTTTAAATTCTTTAACTTTTTCATTTTGTATTGAAATTAGAGGTGCAGCATAAACTGCCTTTCCACCTTCTAATATTGTTTTAAGCATAGCTAAAACGCCTAAAATGGTTTTACCACTTGCTGTTGGAATTGCAATAACAGTATTTTCTTTATTTTCTAAGTATCCTGATTCAATAACTGCTTTTTGTGCAGGATTAAATTCTTTAATATATGGATAACAGGTATTTATTATTTTTTTAATATCCTTTGGAATTGTGTTCATAATCCTTTATTTTCCCCTTTATTTTTTTTATTTTAGATATTAATTATAATATAATTATAATATTATAATTTTTCATAGCATTTTAAAAGTAATAAAAAGTTTTATTCATCCTATTTTATTTTTTTCTTTTTTTATAACTTTAATATTACTAATATGTGTATCTGGGTATTGCCCATCTTCATCTTTTTCAACAGATTTTACCATGTCCCATATGGTTAATAGTGATACACTAACACCAGTTATTGCTTCCATTTCGACTCCAGTTTGTCCTGTGGTTTTAACAGTGGCTGTAGATATTATTTCATATTTCTTTATTTTAAATTCAATTTCAATGTTACTAATACTTAATGGATGGCATAATGGTATTAAATTAGATGTATTTTTAATTGCATTAATTCCGGCAATCTGGGCGGTTGTTAAAACATTACCTTTTTTAATATTATTATCTACTATCATTTCAATAGTTTTTTTGTGAAGATAAATACTTCCCTCAGCAATAGCAATTCTTTTTTCCAAAGGTTTATCTCCAACTTCAACCATATGGACTCCAGTATCAGTTAAATGTGTAAATTTATTATTATTCATAAAACTAACCTCAAATTCATTATTTTTTTATTAATTTATCATCATAGTTGGAATTTAAGATATTTCCTTCCATGTCTACAAAAATAACATTTAATTCTAAATTAAATTTATCTAAACATTTTATTTTGATTGCATTTGCAATACTATTTAAAACAGCTAAATCTATTTCTTTTTTTTCAAGTATGCTTATAATTTCTTCTGTTGTTTTAGAATTAAATATTGATTCTATTGTTTGTTTGTCACATCCGATAAGTGCAGAGTGTGCTGCAAATATTTCACATCTTCCATCTGCAATGGCATGTTTTGTATTAAATATTCCTCCCGCTACTTTCACTAATTTGCCAATGTGTCCAAAGAATGTGAATTTTGTTATGCCTCTTTTAGCTGCTTCTTCAAACATAAATCCAATATAGTTTCCAGTTTGTATGATTTGTTCTTTTTTTATGTTTAGATTTCTCAGTGCTAATTTTTCACCAATATTTCCAGGGACGAATATTAATTCTTCTATTTTTTCGGCTTTTGCAATATCGATTTGTTTTACTATTGAGTTTTGATATGCTTGTTCGTCCATTGCTTTTGCTATTCCAGTTGTTCCAAGTATGCTTATTCCATTTTTTATTCCTAATCTTGGATTCATTGTTTTATTTGCGATTTCTTCTCCTTTTGGTATGCTTATAGTTACTTTTGCAATTTTATTTTTAGGGAGATGTTTTTTTAGGTTTTCTGTTATCATCTTACGAGGTACAGGATTTATTGCATATTCTCCTATTGGTATTTGTAATCCTGGTTTTGTGATTATACCTACTCCTTTTCCGCCAGTTATAATTACATTTTCATTGTTATCATGTTTATTTTTTAATTCCACTGTTGCTTTTATTTCTAGTCCTACTGTTACATCTGGGTCACTGTATGGATATTTTATACATGTGCTTTGGGCCTTATTTTCATTTATTTGTTTCGCTTGTTTTATGTTTATATTTAATTTTTTTGTAGGTGTTTGTATTTCTACTGCATCTATGTCTTTGTTTGTGGTTATTTTTAATAGGCTAGATAGGGCGGCGGCTGTTGCTAGACTTCCAGTTGTGGCACCGATTTTAACTTCGTCTTTTTGTTCTGATTTTTTTTGTTTCATTGTGTTTGTTTTTATTTTTTTTATAAATTAAAATTTTCACCA
>CAZJLS010000080.1:0-6865 GCA_964547125.1 uncultured Methanobacteriaceae archaeon
TCTACAGAAGATAAAAATCCCATAATAAAAAAATTATAATCCAAAAAGATATAATAAACAAATAAAAATCAAATAAAAATAATATAACTCATAAAAAATAAGGAATTTAAAAATAAAAAAATATATTGGATTTAAAATCCAATAAAAAAAAGAAAATTAAGCATATACTGTTAAAGTATTGCTTGCATCAGATGGCGCATAAATACTTGAACCAGCATAACTACATTCTGCAACATATTCTCCAACAGCTAAATTAATATCTATGTTATATTCCCCACGATAATTTACTATTGTATTATATGTTTTAGATGCACCTGATGATAAACGTGTTAAGGTTACAGAAACTGTGTGTCCTGATAGTGCATTATCATCTACATCTACAAGGGTTCCAGTAAATGTTTTATTTGCACCATATTCTTCAACGAATTTAACTGCTGTTAATAATGTTTCTGTTCTGTTTTCAGTTACCGTTATTGTATTTGTTGAGGAAGATGGTAAATAAGTTATATTTTTCATAGTTATTCCATTGAAGTTTACTTCAGCGGCATAACTTCCAGCTGCTAAGTTTATTGGCAATACAAATTGTCCAAGATAGTTTGAAACCACATCATAAACTTTACTTGCACCAGATGATAAACGTGTTACTTTAATGTTTATGTGTTGTCCAGCAACCGTATTTCCATTTATATCATAAAGTGTTCCAGTGTATGGAGTATCTGATCCATATGCTTTAACAAGATTTTCAGATATAATAAATGTAGTGATATTTCCTTCAGGAGAACCAGATTTTACAGTTATTGTGTTTGTTCCATTAGATTTAGCATAAGTCTCATCACCTGCAAATACAAAGTCTACCGTATATACTCCTTCTTTTAAACCATTTAAGTTCAATACTGCTTGACCACTAGTATCTGTTGTTGCATTTACCTTTGATTTATTAAATGTGAATGTTACTGTTTTGTTAGATAATAAAAATCCTTCTTCATCAGTTAAAATAGTTATGAAACTAATTACGTCACCTTCAAAACCAGTAATATCTGAACTGAAGAATTGTGTTGGTGTTTTATTAGTTGGCTCTGGAGGAATTGTACCATTGTGCACTTTTATTGTATTTGAATTATTAGATTTACCATATCTATTTGTTCCATTGAAGTAATATTCAATAGTGTATGTTCCTTCAGCTAAATCTGAAAATGTCATTACTGCTTGTCCTTTTTCATTAGTTACTTGTTTTGTTGCAATATTACGGAAAACAAAGTATACAGTTTGATCAGCTAATACCTGACGATTAGTAGTTCTAAGTGTTACAGTAAAGTTTCTTGTTTCATTAATATTCATAGTTATATCACTACCAGAAATAGTTGTGTTAATTATTTCTGGAGTTTCTGAGTTAACAGTTATTGTATTTGAACCACTTGATTCTAAGTATATGCCTTTACCTTCAAATGAATAAGCAATATTATAAGTACCATTACTTAATTCATATAATGTAATAGATACTTGACCATTTTCATCTGTTTTTTTAGTTAAATTTGTTAAGAAATTAATATTTACCGTTTGGTTTGCAAGTGGCAATCCATCAACTGTAGTTAATGTGATTGTGAATGTTTCAACATCACCCATAGATAAAACCATATCTTTTCCACTAATAATTGTTTCAGTACTGTTTGGATTAGTAACTGTTATTATATTAGAACCTTTTGATTGAGAATAATTTCCTTCACCTTCAAATGTATAAGTGATTGTATAAATTCCTGTTTTTAATTCATATAATAAAACTCTAACTTCTCCAACATTATTAGTGTACCAAGTACCTGTTTCACCATTAAATGTAACTAAAACTTTCTCATATGAAAGAGTATTACCATTTTCATCTTTTAAGGTTATTACAAAATCTTCAACATCTGTAACTGTGAGATTCATATCGTTAGCAGTTATTGTTGTTAAAATTGCATTAGCATCAACAATACTTATAGCACTGCTTCCATTAGATGGGAAATATTGATCTTTACCTTCATAATATAAGTTCACAGGAAATGTTTTATTTACATCAGTAGGAGAACCATACATTAAAATATTAACTTGTCCGTTATTGTTTGTATACCATGTGTTATTTTCACCATCTATTTCAACAATAATTTTTTGATCAGGTAAAGGTGTACCGTTAATATCTGTTAATGTAACAACAAAGGTATCTGCATTACCTTCTTTTATTGTTAAACCTTGAGCTTTTATAAATGTCACTATGGTTTGCGGAATATATTTACTAATTGTTATAATTGTTGTATTACTACAAGAAGTATAATTAACTTCTCCACCATAGGAATATGTTATACTGTATTCCCCATAAGGCAAATTATCTAAATTTAAATAAGCATTACCATTACTGTCAGTCATTTTAGTAGAAATTATACTTTCATTAATAACTATGATAATTTCTTTATTTGCTAATCCAACTCCATTAATATCTATTAAACTAATATTAAGTGAATTACTTTGATTATCTTTAAAATCAGTATTATTATTAGTAACACTTATATAAGTTGGTATTACTATCCCACTCGCCATATATGGAGCTTTAATACTATTTGTTTGTTCAACAGATTCAATAACTTGTATTGAATCATCAATATTGCTTGCATCATCTATTTCTTCAATTTCACTTGCTTGAACACAAGAAATAGATAAGAAAATTAAAATTAAAAATATGGTTAAAATCAATTTTTTATTAATCATTATTAGTGGAACCCCTAAAATTTTTAATAAATAATTATATGATATATATTTTTAGACTTAATTATATAAAAAAGTTAAGAATTGAAAAAAAAATATTATTCGTTATCTAAAATGTCTAATATTGTTTCTCTTGGAGGAGCTATAGCATAATCACTGAATGGATTTATAACTATTCCTTTTAAGCTAGTTTGTTCTTCCAAAACTATTTCTTTAATTGTTTTTAAATCAAATAGTAATACATGCATTTCATTTTCTGATTTTGAAACTTCTTCCTCATCAGTGAATGCAGGTAGATATATATTTCCTTCTTCATCACTTAATGGAACAATTCCCACAGGTGTTTCTTCTTCCAATGTAAATTCTTCATCATGGTTATGTTGGTGATTTTCTGGAAATATAACTGGAACAAGAAGTTCTGCTTTTTTTAATTCTATTTCTAACTCTTTTCCTAATTTCTCATCAGGATGTGTATTCATTCTTTCTATTATTTCTTTTAGTTTTTTATTATTATCCATATTATTCACTTTTATTTAGTATGTTTCATAATGTATTCTTGTTTCGTCGTATTTGTCCATAAATTTGTTTTCCCAACCTTCAGCAGGATATCCTAATGTTATAATGCAAAATGGTTTTATATTTTCATCTTGAATATTTACTATTTCAGATATTTCATTCATTTTATCGTCCCATGGTGCCACTCCATTCCATAATCCACCTAAACCAAGATTACATGCTTCAAGCAACATATTTTCTGCACATGCACTCATATCTTGTTGCCATACTGCTTTGTAGAATGATCTTTCTATATTTGCAAGAAGTAATATTGCAACTGGTGCTGTTTTTAAGCGTGGTTTTATCTCACTTAATTTTTCTAATGTCTCTTTATTTTTTATTATGAGAAATTCCCATGGTTCTGCATTTAGTCGACTTCCAGGTGCTTGCATCCCTGCTTTTATTATTTTTTCTATTAATTCATCATCAATTTCTTTTGATGTGTATTCTCGTATGCTTCTTCTTGTTTTTATTACTTCTTCAAATTCCATAAATATTATTCTCCAAGTAATTTTTCTTCCCATTATTTTTCTTTAAAACCTGTTATTATTGTATTTCCTTTTATTATTAATGGTCTTTTAATTAACATTCCATCAGTCGATAGTAATTTTAATTGTTCCTCATCATCCATATTTGGTAGTTTGTCTTTTAATTTAAGTGAACGATATACATTACCACTTGTATTGAAAAATCTTTTTAATGGTAAATCTCCTTTTTCATACCATTCTTTTAACTCTTCAAAACTTGGCGTTTCTTCTACAATATTTCTATCTATATACTCTAAGTTATGTTCATCTAACCATTTTTTTGCTTTTCTACAAGTACTACATTTTGGATATTCAATAAATAAAATAGACATCTTATTTCACCTAAAAAAAGAATATAATAATAAATTTTTATATATGCTTGATATTAGTATAATTACTAATTTCACTATTAAATGTTGCAAGATTGTTAACATTTAAATCATGCACATTTTTATTTCCTGTGATTCTTGCAAATGTTTTTAACTCTTCTAATGAAACATTTAAATAATTTTTAACTCTTAATATGGCTTTATCGCTTTCAAATCTTTTTCTTAAACTTGAATCTTGTGTTGCAATACCTGCAGGACATTCTCCTGTGCCACATATTCTATAATGTTGGCAACCTGCAGCCATTAAAGCACCAGATGCAACTGCAATAGCATCTGCACCTAAAGATAATGCTTTAGCAAAATCACTTGAAACACGTAATCCTCCAGTAATAATTAAATCCATATTAATTTTGTTTTCATCAAGATATTTACGTGCACGATATAAAGCAAATATTGTGGGTAAACTTGTAGCATCCCTTATTAATTTAGGACTTGCAGCTGTAGCTCCCCCACGACCATCAATTGTTACAAAGTCAGCATCACTATATATAATATATTCTAAATCTTTTTCAATATTTTCAGCTGCTATTTTAATACCAATTGGCCTGCCTTCTGATTTATCTTTTAATGTTGAGACTAAATTTTTTAAATCTTCTTTAGAATTTATTTCTGAAAATTTTGAAGGGCTTATAATGTCTTCTCCTTCATTTTTACCTCTTAATTTAGCAATTTCTTTTGTAACTTTAGTTCCAGGTAAATGTCCACCCATTCCAGGTTTACTTCCTTGACCTATTTTAATTTCAATTGCATCACTATTTCTTAAATTTTCATCAGTTACACTGTATTTGTTTGGAACATATTCAAAAATATATTTATATGCAGATTCCATTTCTTCAGGCAGTATTCCACCTTCACCACTACACATTGCAGTTTTTGCAAGTGCACTTCCTTTGGATAATGCTATTTTTGTTTCATAAGATAATGCTCCAAAGCTCATATGACTTATATAAACTGGATTATCAATAATCATTGGTTTTTCACTATTTTTACCAATGATTGTTTTTGTTTTTATTTCTTCATTTTCATCTAAGGGTGTAGGATTTAATTGATTAGCAAGAATAAGTATATCATCCCATGATGGCATTGGCATTTGAGTGTTCATACCTTCAATTATACTTTCACCATGTGTTGCCATATATTGAATATCGCTCATGTGTCTAGTGTTAGAATCTGATTTGAGGATTTCTGAAGGATAATCTAAACCTGTTTTTTCATTTAATATATTGTCATCTTCAGTTTCTTCTTTTATTAATTCTAGGTTATGTGGGGGTTGCTTACATATTGGGCATTGTTCAATTTCGTTTATTGTTTTGCCTTCTTTTTCTTCGTCAAATATATACCCACATATTTTACAGCGATATTTTGCCATATTAATCACTTTTGAGCTTTGATAATTGTTTTTCCATACATGTATGGTATTAAAACTTCAGGTATTTTTATACTTCCATCTTCTTGTTGATAATTTTCTAATAGGCAGCACATTGTACGTTCTGTTGCGATAGCTGTACTGTTTAATGTGTGTAATGTTTGTGCATCTCCTGAACCTGCTTTTCCAATTCTTGTTTTTGTTTTTCTTGCTTGGTAATCTTTACAATTAGTACATGAAACTAATTCACGATATGTTTCAGATCCTGGGAACCATGCTTCTAAATCGTATTTGATTGCAGCATTATCATTTAATGCAGAGGAAACAATGCTTACAATACGGTATGGTAATTTTAATTTTTTGTATATATCTTCTGTAACTTCTAATAATTTTTTATGTTCATTTTTTGATTCTTCAGGTGCTGAAAAGATGAATTGTTCAATTTTTTCAAATTGATGTACTCTAAATAAACCAAGTGTGTCTTTTCCATGAGCTCCTGCTTCTTTACGGAAGCATGTTGATAATGCACAATATTTTAAAGGTAGGTTATCTGGTGAGATTATTTCATTACGATGTAGGGCTGCTAGTGTTTGTTCTGCAGTTGCAATTAGATATAAATCTTCATTTTCTACTTTGTATAATGTTTCTTCAAATTCTCCAAGTTCAGATGTTTCTGATGCTACTTCACTTTTAACAAAAAATGGAGTTTGTAGTGGAGTGTATCCTTTGTTTTGTAATTCTGTTAATGCAAATTGTATTAATGCCAAATTTAAGAATACCAAATCTTTTTTTAGGTAATAAAATCTTGCCCCAGATACACTTGCTGCAGTTTCTATATCTGCACCTTCTATTGCTTCAACTAAATCTACATGATTTTTTGCTTGGAAATTAAATTTTGGTATCGTCCCTACTTCTCTAAGTATTACATTATCGTCTTCTGTATCAGATATAGGTACATCTTCATCTATAATGTTTCCTACTTTGTATCTGTATTCATCTCTTTTCTGTTTGTATTCTTCAATTTTAGGTTCTAATTCTTTAATATCTTGTGCTACTTGTTTAGATTTTTTTATTAGTTCTTCTAAGTTTCCTTCTTCTTTTGCTTTTTTAAATGATTTTGAAAGTTTATTTTTTTCAGATCTTAGACTATTTAGTTTTCTTTCCCCTTCTCTCCACAATGTATCATATTCTATTACTTTTTCTACATTGCTTGTTTCTCTGAATCTTTTTTTCTCAGAGTCCATTATTTTATCTGCTTGTTCTCTGAATAGTTTTATATCTAACAATTTCTTTGT
>CAZJLS010000081.1:0-6801 GCA_964547125.1 uncultured Methanobacteriaceae archaeon
AATGGTAAAAAGGTTGACTCTCCAAGTTATGTTGTTCAAAAAGGTGAAGAAGACCTTATAGGTTTTTATAGATCTTCTCCAGTTGCAAAACAAATTGAAGATTATAATAACAATCGTAATAAAGCTGATGAACAAGTTAATTAAACAAAAGAAAAAAGAATGTTAAAATACTTATTTTAATTATAAGGGTTGATTAAGTTATGGCAAAAAATGAAAAATGGGGAGTAGCTAATATTTATTCATCATTCAACAACACTATCATAACTGTTACTGATGTTACTGGTGCAGAAACTGTTACTCAATGGTCTGGTGGTAAAGTAGTACGTTCTGATAGACAAGAAGCATCTCCTTTTGCTGCAATGGAAGCAGCTACTCGTGCTGCAGAAGATGCAAAAGAGAAAGGTTTTGTTGGTTTACATATTAAAGTTAGAGCTCCAGGTGGAAATGGGCCAAGAAGTCCAGGACCAGGTGCACAAGCAACAATTCGTGCATTTGCTAGAGCAGGTATGAAAATAGGTAAAATTGAAGATATTACTCCTATACCTCACGATGGAACAGGACGTCCAGGTGGAAAAAGAGGACGAAGAGTCTAAAAAGGAGGGGTTTAATAGTGGAGATTGAAATTAAAAATCAAACTGATGATGAATTAGTTTTCATTATCCGTGATGCAGAAGTACCATTTGTCAATGCTATAAGAAGAATTGCTATGATGGAAGTTCCTAAATTAGCTATTGATGATGTATATATAGTTCAAAATGATTCTGCAATGTTCGATGAAGTACTAGCTCATCGTTTGGGTTTAACTCCTATAGTTTCAAGTAAGAAATACATTGATGGTTTAGAAATGGCTGATGATTGTGATTGTAATGATAATTGTCCTTCATGCAGTGTATCTTTCACATTAAATAAATCTGGACCAGGGGTTATTTACTCTAAGGATTTAGTTTCTTCTGACCCGAAAATTAAACCTGTATATGATACCATACCACTTCTTAAATTAAAAGAAGATCAAAATGTTGAACTTGAAGCATACGCTAAATTAGGTATAGGTAAAACTCATGCTAAATGGGTTCCAACCACAGTTTGTGCATACAAACAATATCCTAAAATAACATTTAATGAAGATGCAGATATAGATTATAATATTCCAGATGCTTGTCCTAGAAATGTTCTTAAAGCAGATAGAAACAATAAGGAAATCAAAGTAGTGGATATTGAAAATTGTAGTTTATGTAAAGCATGTGTCAGAGCTGACAAAAACGAAGTTAATAATAAATATATTAATGTAGGGTATCATGAGAACGATTTCATATTTAAAATTGAAACTGATGGATCAGTACCTCCTAAAGAGGTTTTATTAAAAGCTTGTGATGTTTTAAGTAACAAAGCAGATGAATTTTCTACATTATAGTTAAGGAGAAAGTGAATAAAAATGGCTAGAAAGGTTATAAAAACAAATCCTAATCTTTTAGATTTAACACATAATTTAAGAGTAAAATCTTATGAAGAAGAAGTCGGGATTTGGAAAACAGTTGCATCTAAATTAGAAAAACCTACTAGATCTCAAGCAGAAGTCAGTGTTGCTAAAATTAACCGCTTCACAGAAGCTAATGAAGAAGTTGTTATTCCAGGTAAAGTTTTAGCTAATGGTGTTATAGATCATAAAGTTACTGTTGCAGCATTTAACTTCTCTAAAGCTGCTAAAGCTGAAATTGAAAAAGCTGGCGGAGAATGTATTTCTATTATGGATTTAGCTGAATCTAATCCAAAGGGATCTAATGTTAAAATTTTACAATAAAAAAAATTTATAGGTGTATTTGTATGATTATTGATGGACAAGGACATATTTTAGGTAGACTTGCTAGTGTTATAAGTAAGAAACTACTTGAAGGGGAAGAAATTGTAGTCCTAAATGCTGAAGAAATAATGATGACTGGTAACAAGGATTGGGCATATGCAAAATACAAACAAAGAGTAGACCGTAAAAGTATATCCAACCCTCGTGATTTAGGTCCTAAATATCCTAAAAGACCAGACGATATTTTTAGAAGAACAGTTAGAGGAATGCTACCATTCAAAAAATCCAAAGGTAAAACTGCATTCAAAGGATTAAAAGCTTTTGTTGGTGTTCCTGAAGAATATGCTAATAGTGAAATTGAAACTATTCCTGAAGCTCAATACACACATGTTAAAAAAGGTGTTAAGTTAGGGGAAATTTCTGAATTATTAGGTGCAAAATTCTAAAAAAATATTCTGATATTGTATTTAGTTGAAAAAGTAAGAAAAAAATTAATGGAGTAAAAAACAATGAAAAAAGTTGTTCACACAAGTGGTAAACGTAAAACTGCTATTGCTAGAGGAACAGTTCGAGAAGGTAAAGGCCGTATTAGAGTTAACAAATCTCCAATAGAACTTTATGATCCTGAATTAGCACGTTTAAAACTAACAGAACCATTAGAATTAGCTGGTGAAGATGTTGTTAATAATGTAGACATTAGTGTACATGTCACTGGTGGAGGAGTTATGGGACAAGCTGAAGCAGCTCGTATGGTTATAGCAAAAGGTTTAGTTCAATGGACTAATGATATGGAACTTAAAGAAAAATACTCTCAATATGACCGTACTATGTTAGTTGGGGATCCTAGACGTTCAGAACCTAAAAAATACGGTGGTCCAGGAGCAAGAGCACGTAAACAAAAAAGTTACAGATAAATATATTCAAAAAGTTTTTATTTTTTAAAAAACTTCTTTGGAAATATTTTTTCATTTAAAAATTTTATAAAGGAATTAGATGATAAAATGATACCTATACGTTGTATTAGTTGTGGAAAACCAGTTTCCGCATATTTTAATGAATATCAAACTAGAGTAGCTGATGGAGAAGATTCAAAAGCTGTTCTTGATGATATGGGTATTAAGAGATATTGTTGCAGAAGAATGCTAATTTCTCATGTTGAAACTTGGGAATAAAATCGAAAAAAATTTTACTGAAAAAAGAGGATGATTTTTTAATTATTTTTTTTCTTTTTTCGGGGGAGAATAATTAGTATATTATGCCTGCTAAAAAAAAGAAAGGTAAAAAAGAAACTACTCAAAGAAGAATCACACGCTTTGAAAAAGCTAGACTTTTAGGCTCAAGAGCAATTCAATTATCAATGGGAGCTAAACCATTAGTTGAAGCAGAAAAAGGCTCAGACCCAATTGATATTGCATTAAAAGAGCATAATGAGGGTTTATTACCTTTAAATACTAAAATAAACAATTAAAAAAGTAGTTTTTTTACAAAAAATATATAAAAAATCCTATTGTAAAAAAGAAAAATTTATAGCAAAAATCTATAATCCAACTACTATTTTTTTATATTTTACGTTATTTACCATAAAATAATGAAATTCTAAAAAATTAGATTGTCTTATAAATTCAAATTTCTTTTTTAAAAAATATAGGGGATTTTCTTAAAAAAAGAAAATTAATAATTTTTTTCTAAAAAAATATTACAAAAAAATATGATTTATTTGGAAGTGTTTATAATATGGATAACGTTATAGAAGATGTCCAAATTAGAAAAATATTAGACAGCAGAGGAAACCCGACTGTTGAAGTAGATATTTTCACTTTATACGGTTTTGGTAGAGCTGCAGCACCATCCGGTGCAAGTACAGGATCTCGTGAAGTCGCATCATTCCCACAAAATGGGGTAGATGAAGCAGTAAACGAAGTAGAAGATTTAGTAATCTCAGAACTTATAGGAACATATGCTGAAGATTTAGATGAAATAGATGCAATAGTTAAAGAAATAGATGGCACAGAAAACATGTCTAAAATAGGTGGAAACACTTCTGTGGCAATATCTATGGCGGCAGCAAAAGCAGCAGCAGATTCTTATAACTTACCATTATACCGTTTCCTAGGTGGAAGTATGGTTAATCGCATACCATATCCATTAGGAAATATGATGAATGGTGGAGCACATGCAGGTGTCAATGCACCAGATATTCAAGAATTCTTAATTGTTCCAATAGGTGCTGAAAACATAACTCAAGCAGTATTTGCTAATGCATCAGTCCACAAAAGACTTAAAGAATTAATCCAAACCAAAGACAGTAACTTTACCGGAGGTAAAGGTGACGAAGGTGGATGGATACCAAATATTACAAATGACACTGCACTTGAAATACAAGCTCAAGCATGTGAAGAAGTAGGAAACGAATTAGGAATCACAATAAAACCAGGTCTCGACCTTGCATCTTCAGAATTCTGGGATAAAAAACAAGGTAAATATGTTTATGAACAAGACGGAATATCTCGTGATGTAGGAGAACAAGTAGAATATGTTAAAGACATAATCGAAACATATGGAATGTTCTATGTTGAAGATCCATGTGATGAAAAAGACTTTGAAGGCTTCACAGAATTAACTAAAGCAGTTGGAGATAAATGCTTAATCTGTGGTGACGACCTCTTTGTAACAAATAGTGAAATCTTACAAGAAGGTATTGAAAAAGGTGCAGGTAATGCAATTATCATAAAACCAAACCAAATAGGTTCATTAACTGAAACATACAAAACTATTAAATTAGCACAAGAAAATAATTATGTTCCAGTAGTATCTCACCGTTCTGGTGAAACAACTGATGAAACTATAGCACACCTTGCAGTTGCATTTGGATCACCAATGATTAAAACCGGTGCAATAGGTGGAGAACGTATAGCTAAACTAAATGAACTTATACGTATTGAAGAAGATTTAAATGACCCTCAAATGGGTAAATTCTAAAAAAAATTACAAAAAATATTGATTAAAAAATAAAAAATAAATATAATAGGTGAATTAAAAAATGTCAGAACTTTTAATACCATTAGAAAGCTATTTAGCTGCAGGTTTACACATAGGTACACAACAAAAAACCCACGATATGGAAAAATACATATTCCGTGTAAGAGCAGATGGTTTATATGTGTTAGATATCCGTAAAACAGACGAAAGAATCCGTCAAGTTTCAAAATTCTTAGCACAATATGACCCAGAAGATATTCTTGTTGTATCTACAAGACAATACGGTCAAGCACCAGTTAAAAAATTCGGTGAAGTAACTGGATGTAACACAATACCTGGAAGATTCATACCAGGAACATTAACAAACCCAGATTACTCTAAATTTATAGAACCAAAAATATTAATAGTAACAGACCCAAGATCAGATTCACAAGCAGTTATCGAATCTAAACAAAATGGTATTCCAGTAGTTGGTTTATGTGATACTGAAAACTTACTTAACAATGTAGATATTGCAATACCAGTTAATAACAAAGGAAGAAAAGCTATTGCATTAGTATATTGGTTATTAGCAAGAGAATTATTAAGAGCAAGAGGAGATATTGGACCAGAAGATGGAATAGATTATGAATCAGAAGACTTTGAATTAAAATTCTAAAGTTCATTCATAACATTTAATTCATCTTAAAATAAAAAATAATCTTTAATTAAAAAACAAATTATGATTCGCGAACCTGTATTTTCTGGAAAATTTTATCCATCAAATGTAAGACAACTTCTAAACATTATTGAAGATTCTTTCGTTACACAAAACGATTTGGGAGAAATCCCTAATTTATCCAGAAGTAAACTTAAAAAACATGAAATAAAAGGAATAATGGTTCCTCATGCAGGTTATATTTACTCTGCAAAAGTTGCAGCTCATGCATACTACAATCTGGTAAAAGATGGTTTTCCAGAAACATTTATATTAATAGGTCCGAATCATACAGGAATTGGAGAACATTTAAGTATCTATCCTAAAGGTAAATGGTTAACTCCACTTGGAAAAGTAAATATTGATGAAGAATTTGCAGACAATTTAATTCAAAACTCAAAATTTGGGAGTTCTGATTATACTGCTCACTTAAACGAGCACAGTATTGAAGTACAACTACCAATATTACAATACTTCTCACAAGACTTTGAAATAGTTCCAATATGTATGGGAATTCAAGATAAAAATATAGTAAATGATCTTGTAGAAAGTATAATTAATGTTAAAAATAATTTGAAAAGAGATATTTGCATTATTGCAAGTACTGACTTATCACATTTTAATAGTGAAGAAATAGCTAATAGAGAAGATAATTTATTATTAGATTCTATTAGTCAAATGAATAGTGAGAGTCTCTTTGAAAATGTTAAAAAAAATAATATTTCAATGTGTGGTTATGGTCCAGTAATGGCCGTAATAGAGTATTGTAAGAATATCGGAGAAGGGTACTGTGAAGTACTTAAATATGCTACTAGTGGTAGTGTTTCTGGTGATTTCCGAAATGTAGTAGGATACGGTTCTGCATTATTCAAATAATTTAATATTTGATTATTATTTTAAAAAAGAATATTTTATTAATTTAAAAAAAATTTTATAGGGATTGAATTTATGGAATCTATAGCTTCTGCACCAGGTAAAACAATTCTATTTGGTGAACATTCAGTTGTATATGGCGAACCAGCTATAGCTGGAGCTGTTAATAAAAGAGCTGTAGTTTCTATTAAAAAATCTGTTAATGAAAACACTACATTAAGATCACGTGATCTTCATTTTGAAGCAATACTTGACACTAAACGGGAATCTTACACATTAAAATATGGAAAACCTGGAATTATCCGTTATATTCTTAATGCTTTAAGTAAATTTCATGATCATACTCCTATAGATATTAATTTATCTATAAATATTCCTATAGGGTCTGGTTTAGGTTCTTCTGCAGCAGTTACAGTTGCAACTTTGGCTGCTTTGTTTAAGTATCATAATATTC
>CAZJLS010000082.1:0-6747 GCA_964547125.1 uncultured Methanobacteriaceae archaeon
CATGATTATATATTTATCATTAATCATTAATAAAAGTTAGGTTATGGACTATAGTATAATTAATTTCAGAATTAGAATCTTCATCAAAAACAAAATAAAATTCCGGTTTTAAGTTATATTCATCAAGTAAACTCTTAAATGAATCATTTTTATACTTAGAAATTTCATTATAAGTCTCATTAATATCAGATAAATATTTTTTAACACTTATCTGCCTATTTTCAAAAATACCGCTAAATGGCATGTTATCTTCAATATAAATTAAATTTTTATCAGAATAATTAAATTTATTTAATGTTAATAATACACTAGCTAAAATAAGACTATTTTCACTAATTGCATTATTTTTACAAAATTCATTTATATTCTCATCAATTTCATATATTGATTTGCATATATTCCCATCTTCCTTATTTCCATTTTTATTTGGAGAAAGTATGGTTGACTCATCAAAATTTTTAACTTTATCCTGAAAATAACCCTTAAAATCATCATTCATATTATCACTTAATTTTTTCATAAAATATATTATACGTAATTTTATAGAATTCTAAATATTTAAGTATAATTTAAAGTTTATCTTTAATTAAATGAGTTTAAAATCTATTTTTCTTTTTTAAATTGTGGGTTTTAAGTGTAAAATTTTTTATTAACTCTTAAACAACACCCCAACAATAAATACAAAAAATGGATTTTATATAAATGTAAAAATAAATATTAAATCTAAAATATTAAAAAAAAGGAGATAAAATTTTTTGATTAATAATAAAGAGTTAATTGAAAAAATATGCAAAATAAGAAAAGAAATTGGACATGCAGATGTTACCATAAACATCCACGAAACAATATACAATAAAAATAAACAAGAATTATGGATAATAACAAAAGACAGACCAGATAAATCAACCATAATCGGAAAAGGTGGATGGGTAGTAGGTAAACTTAAAGAAGAATTAGGAATAAAAACAATCCATGTTGAAAGTTACCCCGATTACATAAATAAAAAATATCATATGGAATTATCACTTGAAACATTAAATAAATTTAGAAAAGAAAATCCACTAATTGGAAGAGAACCATTAAATAATCTAAAAGAATTACTTGAAACTAAAATAAACGAATTATACAGTTTTAACTTAGAAGAATACTTGGAAAAAAAAGATTACATAGATGGTGAAGTTAATGCAATAGTTGCATTATCTGGGGGAGCTGACAGTACATTCAGTTTAATTCTTGCCAAAAAATTAGGTTTTAATCCTATTGCAATAAGCATAGATCCTGGAACCATTGTACTTCCAAAACAATTTAAAGAAAATATAGAAAATATTACTTCCAAATTAAATGTTAAACATGAATACATAAGTGTAGATTATAGTGAAATAATTAAAGAATCATTAAAAGGTACTTATCATCCATGTGGCAGATGTTCTAAAATTATAGAAGAAAAAGTAAATGAATACAGCCATAAGAATAATATTCAATTAGTTATTTATGGAGATATGTTATCTACAGGCACACAATGTATAACAGAACAAGATGATGGTATCTATCGTTTGAATTTACCTGCAACAATAAATAGTGCTAAAACAGACCATAAAACTTTAAATAGAAAATACGATATTAAAAGTATTGAAGGTTATGGATGTCCATTATTATATGAAGTCCATAAAAAATATCCTTATATGAAAAAGTATAGTATCCAAAGAATTTTAAGAGAAACACGTTCTAATGTATTGGAACCTGGAGAAGCTTTAAAATTAATTTGGAGTTTCTATAAAACATGAAAAATGTGATTATTATGAATAAAAAGATTTGTCCTAGATGTGGCTCTGAAAATGTTAAATGGATTATTCCTCAAGTTTGGAGTAAATGGGTATGTTATGATTGTGATTATACTGGCCCTATAATTGAAGGAGATGAAGAATTACAGAAAGAAATACAGGAAGAGTGGGCTGAAAATCGTGACGAAATTTTAAAACAATCACATGAAAGTTATGAAGAAGATTTAGAAGAAGAAGATGACTTAGACGATAATGGAGATGATGGCTTAAGTGATGAAGAATTTGATAAAAAATTAGATGAATTGTTTGAAGAATAGGATTTTAATGAATAAAAATAATTTTATTCACTATAATCCCTATCTAATATTGCTTCAAAATGGAATTCCGGATGGATTTCTCTGATTTCTTTTAATACATTGTTTTTTATTGCATCTTGGTCTTCTGCTTCAAAGTCTATTATTAAGTCAAATGTTATTATGTTTAAATTTGGATCTACATAGAATCCGTGCATTTGTATTATTTCTGGATATTTTTTTACTATTTCTGTTAAATCTTTTTTAATTTCTGCAAATTCTTCATCATCTGTATTTGATGCATATATTCCTATTGTTAGGATTATTCCATAGTTTCCATATATTTGTAGTACTATTCTTCTTGTTAGTAAGTGTATTTCTTTTGCTGTTAGTTCATCTGGTACTTCTATATGTACTGATCCCATTAGTTGTGTTGGGCCGTAGTTGTGTAGTGCTAAGTCATATACTCCTAAAACATTGTCTACTGCATTTATTTCTGCTTTTAGTTTGTCTGTTAGTTCTTTATCTACTCTTTCTCCTATCATACTGTTTACTGTTTCTGATATTATTTCTATTGCTGTTTTTATGATGATTATTGCGATTATTGTTCCAAGTATTCCTTCTATACTTATATGCCAGATTATGCTTATTATTGCTGCTACTACTGTTGATAGTGAGAGTATTGAGTCAAATAGTGCATCGCTTCCTGATGCTATTAGTGATTGTGAGTTTATTTCTTCTCCTACTCTTTTTACATATCGTCCGAGTACGAATTTGACTACTACTGCTACTGCAATTATAAATACTGATATAAAGTCGTAACTTGCCAGTACTGGGTTGAATATTTTTGGTATGGATTCTTGTAGTGCTGTTAGTCCTGCTACTAGTATGATTATTGCAATTATGACTGATGAGAAGTATTCTATTCTTCCATATCCATAGGGATGTTTTTTATCTGGTGCTTTTCCTGCCAGTTTTGTTCCTATTATTGTTATTATTGATGATAGTGCATCTGTTAAGTTGTTTATCGCATCTAATGTTATTGCTATACTGTTTACAAGTATTCCTATTGTTGCTTTGAATGCTACAAGTATTAAGTTTGCTATTATTCCTATAATACTTGTTTTTATTATTTTTTTATCCCTATCCATAAAAATCAGAGAATTTTTAATAATTCTTTTTCTATTTTATCTGCTTCTATTGGTGGTTCGAAACGTTCCACTACATTTCCTTGTTTATCTATTAAGAATTTTGTGAAGTTCCATTTTATGTCTGGATTTTTTTTGTAGTTTTTGTCTCTTGCTTTACATATTCCTCTTAGCATTATTCCCATTTTACTGTGGTCGAATCCTTGGAATCCTTTTTGTTCTTTAAGATATGTGTATAATGGTATTTCATTTTCTCCATTAACATCCACTTTTGCAAATATTGGATATTGTATGTTGAATCTTAATTTACAGGTGTTTGCTATTTCCTGGCTTGTTCCTGGTGCTTGTTCTCTGAATTGGTTACATGGAAAGTCAAGTATTATGAATCCTTGATCTTTGTATTTTTCATATAATGGTTCTAGTCCTTCATATTGTGGCGTTAGTCCACATTCTGTTGCACTATTTACTATGAGTATTGTTTTACCTTCATATTCTTTTAATGATACCATGTTGCCTTGTAAGTCTTCTACTTCAAAATCGTAAATTGACATATTTTTTCACCCATTTTGTATTTGGTTTGTTTTATTATGAATATGATTTATATGTTAACTTAGTTAAGTTTTATGTTTTTTTATAAAAAAAAAAATAAAATATTGTAACTATTAAACCCTTAATATCTTTGTTAATATTTTTTATTTAATCTTTATATTCGTATTTGACAAAATTTTAATAAGAGTTTCATTACATGAATCCATCATAACCCCATTTTCGCAGTCATTTTGCATAATAAGAAGAACCCGAAGACCTGCAGATGATACATATTCTAGTTTAGAACAATCTATAAAGACACTACTGAAAGGATTATCTTCTTTAATATTTTCATAATTAACAAGAAGTTTAGGTGCGCTTAATGTATCTAAATTTCCTGATAAGACTAAATTAAGCTTATTACCATCAATTGATGCATCTACATTAAAAGACTCACTCTTTACATCAGAAATATCAAGTTTAACTGATTCATCAACTGTAATCTTCCATATATATACACTTTTAAAACCCTCTTTAATTTGAGCCACAATTTTAGAATCTACATTTTCTAAACTTTTAAACTCAGGTACAACTTCAGCATATGGAATTTTCTCTAGTTTAAACCCCTTAGATGCAATATAATTTATCGCCCTCCTCATATTTTCTTGAACATCACCTAATAAACTAACAGTTATTGAATTTTGTACAATTGTTGCATCAGATTTATCTTCTACCCTATATTTTGAATTATACATAATTTCTCTTGTTTTATCCCCATAGAAAGCTTTCACTATTAAAACATACAGACGAGATATCTCCGGATCAAGAGTAATCCAATATCCCCCATGCTCCGCAAGAATCTTTTTAATATTCTCACACATAGCATCCAGTTCAGAATCTGTAAGATACATCAAGAGTCCCTCTGTTGTTATACATACCTTACCATCAATCTTGTCAAATGCAGATTTAATTGAATGATAATTAGTTGCATCCACACCCTCAAAATTAACAAATTTTTTTTGTTTTTCATCTAGCAAAGACATAATAGCAGGTTCAATTACATTAATTGTTGCAGGAAGATCCATCCCAACAAATTTCTTACCCCCTTTTTGCAAATTCAAGGGCTCTTGGTGTGAAACCACAAGGCAAGTCAACTTCTGTAAAACCTGATTCCATAGCGATTTTTCCATTAGTAAAATATCTAACATCCATAATAATACTGTTAACAAAAAGGTCATCCTTATCAGCCTTAACTGTCTTACTATCTTGCGTATCTTTTCTGGTAAGATTTAATCTTTCAGCTATAACTTTAGCATCATCATGACCAGTAGCTGCCAATTGAAAAAGAGTCATCCGAGCAGTATTAAATATAGGATTCGTTCTCTCCAACAAATCCTTAAGTGGAGATTTAGATGGAGCGGTATTAACAACTTGTGATGGGGGAACTGTTAGACCTATAGACATTCAAGATAGAGAAAACTATAAATATATAAAAGATAAACTTCAAACTATAACTGAAGATGATTTTTTATGGTAAAGATAATATATCAGATGTGATTATATGACAACATTTGGTGACATTTTAGAACAATTTAATTTAGATTTTGAATTAAGTGAAGGATTAAGAAACTTTGTTTTACCTTCAGAAGAAGATTTTCTATTTGATTTTGATTTTGAATTTGTTAGTTATGAATATAACTCCGAATATGATATGTACATTTTCAAAACAAGAGAACAAGAAGTAGAATATCTTGGATTAGTACACTACAAAATAACTTTCACACCAGACCACCCAAATGAAGCAATATGGTTAGGTATGGCATCTGATAATTTTTTTGCAGCCACAAGCTATGACCATGAAGGCTACTTTTATGGAAATACATAATATTTAATTCTATTTAATAAAATAGTTTAAAACATTTTATACAATTATTTTTTATTTATTAACATTTATACTGTAGCGAAAGCTATCATCACAATAATACAGCACCGATGACGAATAAAAAACAAGAAAATAAAGAATAATATTAAACCACCATTAATATAAAAATCCACCACCCTAATTAATTTATTCCTTTTTTTTATTCCGAGGCAACAATAAATTATTCAAATTAAGTTTTATTTATGTTTGTCCTATAAACATAATTTCAACATAATTAAATATAGTGTGTTTGAGATAAATTAATTTAGATTAAATATTAATCGGATTCTTCCTTTTTGTATTCTGCAAGTTCTTTTTCCCATTCTTTTTCCCATTCAAGAAATTCATAGTACATTTGTGGGTCTTCTTTTTCAAATCTTGCACGGCATTTTTTTTCATCCTCGTCCGTGCATCGTTTGAAGAATTGGTAGAAATCTAGATTTCCTGTTTCTCCTAAGCGGTCATAACCTTTTTCATCACCGAACATAAATGCCATAATTAACTCTCCTACTAATTATAATTTATAATTCATATATAATAGTTTTATTTATGTTTGTCCTATTAAACATAATTTCAACTAAAAAATAGGCTTAAAATATAATAAAAAATCTAAAAAAAAGAAGAAAAAATAAAAGAAGAGGATGATTATCTCTTCTTAATAGGTAATATAATACAAGCTAAAGCAAATAGTAATAATAATATTGGATTACCTGTAGGAATATTAGATAAACTATTACTATCAACTATATGATTACTTTGACTATTTTTACTTGGATTATATTTTTTATCTCCAACAATAATTACAGTTAAATAACTAATTGCATCATTGTAGATTCCTGTTCCATTATAATATATAATGAAAGTGTATTTTCCTGTACGGTTAGGAAGTATAACATCTACAAATGTTGCACTACCATTAGTTACATTACTTGTGTAATTATTGTTTTCAACTACAAGTGTAGCTGTACCATTGTTTACTGGTTTATCACCATCAGTTATTGTTATAGTAATATTAACACTACCTGATTTGTTTAATGTTATATTATTTGGTGTTATAATATTTACATTAATTTTTT
>CAZJLS010000083.1:0-6320 GCA_964547125.1 uncultured Methanobacteriaceae archaeon
GGTGGTGCTGTTAGTGTTTCTGGTTCTGGTGTGATTCGTAATTCTCGTTTTACTAGTAATACTGCTAATACTACTGGTGGTGCTTTGTATGTTTCTGGTGATTGTAATATTAGTGGTTGTCAGTTTTTAAGTAATCTTGCTTCTTATGGTGGTGCTGTTAGTGTTTTTGTTGATTCTAGTGGCAATGCTCATCGTATGAATATTGTTGATTCTATTTTTACTGGTAATCATGCTACTACTACTATTATTATTGGTAATCAGAGTTATGGTGGTACTGGTGGTGCTTTGTATGTTGAAGGTTCTGTGAATGTTACTGGTTGTACTTTTACTAGTAATGGTGCTCGTTATGATGGTGGTGCTATTAGTTTGTATGGTGAAGGTGGGGGTTATATTAATTATAATATTTTCCGTTCTAATTCTGCTTTGAAACCTTTGGTTGTTAGTGTTGATAATATTGATTATGTTAATTTAGATTATAATTGGTGGGGTAGTAATAATCCTTTTGTAGGTTCTGAGATTATTGGTTCTTATAATGCAGTTACTAATGATTTTGATTTATATGTGCCTAATAATTGGGTTGTTTTAAGGTTATCTGCTCCAGGTAATGTTTTTGCAGGTTATTCTGTTAAAGTTGATAGTGTTTTACAGGTTAAATCTCGTGAGGGTAGTGTTTCTAGTTTAACTAAGTCTTTACCAGGTAATAGTTTGAATTTATTAGTTAGTGATGGTAGTATTAGTCCTGATGTAGGTATTATTACTAATAGTTTCTCCAGTACTTATGCGGTTCCAAGTGTTGGTGGTTTGTATACTGTTACTGCTATTTTAGATAATCAGGAGCTTAGTGTTCCTGTTATTGTTCAGTCTGGAGGTGTGGCTCCAGTTATCACTCCTATTAATACTACTGTTAATACTAGTGGTATTGTTGTTGAAGAAAATGGTACTATTAGTATTGTTAATTCTACTGTAAGTATTAATCCTAATGGTAATGTAAGTGTTAATGTTGTAAGTGATGATTTTGTTGTTAATACAGGTACTGTTCGTTTATCATATAATGGGCAAGTTATTGGTGAAGCAGATGTTGTTGGTGGTGTTGCTACTATTCCAACTAGTTTAGGTGTTGGGGAATATAAATTATTAGCCGAGTATATGGGAGAAGCTCCTTTTAATTCTTCTAGTGGTTATATTACTGTTGAAGTTATTCAGCCAATTTATAAGACTGTTCTTATTTTACCTGATTTAACTAAGGTTTATCTTGGTGAGGAAGAGTTAACTGGTGTTTTAATGCTTAATAATGGTGAAGTTATTGTTGGTCATCATATTCTTTTAACTTTAACTCGTCTAAGTAGTGGTGCTAGTAAAACTTATGATGTTGTAACTGATTATACAGGTACTTTTACTTTACCTATTAATTTAGCAGTTGGAGAATATAGTGCTGAAGCTGTATTTGAAGGTTATGGTGATTATAATCCTGTAAGTAACAGTAGTCATATTAGTGTTACTAATCCAATTGATAATAGAACTTACACTAGTATTATGGTTAGTGATTTTAGTGAAAATTATGGTGAAGGTAAAAATTACACAGGTAGTTTAATTGATGTAACTACAGGTACTGCTATTATTGGTCATCATGTTACTGTTCGTTTAATTCGTAATAGTAATGGTCAATATAAAGATTATGATGTTGTAACTGATTATACAGGTACTTTTATTTTACCTATTAATCTGGGTAGTGGATTATATACTGCAGAATGCAGTTATGCAGGAACTGATCAGTATCAGCCTTCCAGTGCTTCTAGCACTATTACAGTTTATTAAATTTTAGGATTTCAGTTTTTTATGAATATTCTTGTTGTTCAGGAGTCTGATTGGATTAAACGTAATCCACATCAGCAACATCATTTAATGGAACGTTTAGCAGAACGTGGACATAATATCCATGTTATTGATTATCCGATTGATTGGAATTTAGAAAAAGATGGGGGTTTAATCAATAAAGAAGAAACAGTAACTGGTTACTCAAAAATAATCGGTGGAGTAGATATTACTGTTACTCGTCCTTCTTTTATACGGGTTAAAGGTTTGAATTATTTAAGTATGATTCACACTCATAAGAAAGCTATTAAAAATGAGGTTCAAGATTTCAAACCAGATGTAATTGTAGGATTAGGATTATTAAATACATATACTGCAAGTAAAATAGCACAAAAAAATAAAATACCCTTCATATATTATGTAATTGACAATTTATATGCATTAATACCTGAAAAACCTTTACAAATATTCGGTAAAAATGTATTTAAAAAGACACTAAAAAATACTACACTAACACTATCAATAAATAAAAAACTACAAGAGCTAACAATAAAAAACGGAACACCAAAAAACAAAACAAAAGTAATACCTGCAGGAATAGACTTAAAAAAATACAACCCACAACTCAAAACAAACCTTAAAGAAAAATACCAAATAAAAGAAACAGACACCACACTATTCTTTATGGGATACATATACCACTTCGCAGGAATAAAAGAACTAGCAACAAAAATAGGACAAGAAAAAAACAAATACTCTAACATAAAACTCTTAATAGTTGGAGACGGAGAAGCATTCAACGATTTAAAAGAAATACAAGAAAAATACAAATTACAAGATCAATTAATACTAACCGGAAGACAACCATATCAACTCGTACCAGAATTTTTAAGCATAGCAGACTACTGCATACTACCAGCATATCAAGATGAAGAAATAATGCAAGACATAGTACCCATCAAAATCTACGAATACCTAGCAATGGCCAAACCAGTAATAAGCACACTACTGCCAGGAATACACACAGAATTCCAAGAAAACAATGGAGTAATATACATAAACCAAGCAGAAGAAATACCAGAACTCATAAAAACAATAAATCCTACAAAATATGAGGAACTATCAAAACAAGGCTTAAGGTATGTTAAAAATAATGACTGGGAAAAAATAACAGATGATTTTGAAGAAACACTAAAAAAAACTACTTTAAAAAATAATTATATGTGATGTTAAATATTAATTTAATATTATGATAAATTGGGGGTGTAATATAATGTCTATTATTCAATCAAACAAGCAGGTAAAAAAATTTGAAACATTAATTCCCAAATCCATTGAACAAAATATTATTGTAACTGATAATAGTTATTTGAGTTGGGAATTTATAGATAATGATAAATTCGTTGTCGAAGTAAAGGAACTTACAGATTCAATTTTGGATGATTTAATATTTGCTAAAGAAACAAATGAAGCTTTAAAATAAATAGAAGATAAAAATATAAAAGCTCAACCATTAGATAAATTTTTAGAAGAGATGGATTCATATTAAGGATATTATTTGTAAAATATAGTTCAAAGTTTAAAAAAATATGTTCTAATATATATTTGCATGAATAAATTCTAATTTGTATAATATTATATTAATTAAATTGAATAGTGCTTCTATATTTAATATATTTATCTATAAACTATCATTAATTTTGTATCGTTTTGTTAATAATTAATATGTGTAAAAACAGATTTTGAAATAGGTATTGTTTTTTGGGGAAATATATATTAATAAATAATTAATATAAAAGATATTATTTAATAAAGGTGATTTACTTATGGTTACTGTAGTAATTAATGATAATATTCTGGAAATGTTAAAAAATAAAGTAAATGATTCAGATATGTCTAATTCTGATTTAATTAACAATTTTTTATTAGAAAAACTGGCTGAAGATACTGAAGAATTGAGTGATGAGGAACTACAATCATTAATTGTTTGTGATAACCCTAATGGGGGAGATATTTTATCAGATATAACTGGAATTGCTATAGCTGATAGTGATGATTGTGTCGAAATAAAATATAATAGCCGAAGGTTTTAATTTTTATGATATTCCTAGACAGTTCTTATATTATTGCAAGATTATATGAGAATCAAAGAAAACATAATCGAGCAATTAAACTAAACGAATATATTGAAAATGAAACTAAATTGATTAACACAACAGTTCTAATGGAAGTATTAAATAGTATTAATTATGCTTATCAGATTGACAGTTCTTATGTTTTAAATACATTATTAAAAGTTGATAATATTCATTATTTAAATAACGATGATTTTTTAGTCGCTAATAATTTATTCAAACATTATAATTATGCTATTAATTTTCAAGATTGTTTAATATTAAAAACTATGCAAGACTATGAGACTAATAGAATTATCAGTTTCGATAATCATTTTCTTAAAATTAAAGGTTTAAAGGTTCTCAGATAAATTTATTATTTCAAAATTTTAGCACGATTTTCAAAAGGTATGCTAAAATCAATAATATTTCCATTTAAATATAAACTCACACTAAAAATAACACTTCCCGGTAATACATCACAACCTGCACCATAATTTACAAAGTAAGTGTTTTTACATCCAAGTGCCGCACCTATCATAGTACTTGCAACTACTCCCACACTTTCCAAATCATTCATACTTACTAATACTACAGGATCATCTGTTCCTTCACCAGAATATCCAACACCAGGTATAAAAGTTTCCCCATCATTAATGCTAGAGATACTTGTTACTCCTTTCATTCCAGATGCAGCAGTTAAAACAGTTTCTGCTACATCATATACAAAACTTTCACCGCCATAAGTATCAAAATGCATCACAATACAATCAGGTATGTATCCATCTTGTATGGGTATACAAGCATAGGATACTCCCTCTCCAGCTTCATTTTTCTCATTTTTCACACCGCTAAGATCACCATAATCTTCTGCACAATCTTTAAGTACTTGTATTATTTCCTGATTTGTTTTCTCTAAGTTTTCTTCTTTACATAATGCAGTTATGCAGACATCATCTCCAGTTACATTTGTTAAGTTAACATGCTCTGCTGATTCTATACAATATAGATGTTCACTTATATTATATATTAAGTCTTCACTACAGTATACATCATTATTGGATATGTCCGCTCCTATGCTTGTGAAAAATAATGTCATTAATATTCCTCATAAAAATTATAGGTTGTATATTTCGTCTTTAGATACTACTCTTATATTGTTTTCGGTTAATATTTTACTTAAGTTTTCTAGGTTTTCTGCATATAAAAATAGTATTGCATGTTCTGTTTTTTCATGTGTAAATGCATAGAGGTAATCTAAGTTTATATTGTTTTCTTCTATTATGTTTAAGATTTTACTTAGTCCTCCTGGTTGATCTTCTAATTCTACTCCTATTATTGGTGTGTATTTTACTGTGAATCCTTCATTTTCTAGTATTGTTTTCCCTTCTTTTGGTTTGTCTACTACTAATCTTAGTATTCCGAATTCTGATGTGTCTGCGAGTAGTAGTGCTCTTATGTTCACATTTTCTTGTGATAGGAGTTTTAGTGCTGTGTTCATTCTTCCTTTTTTATTTTCTAAGAATATGCTTAATTGGTTTATTGTTTCCATAATTATTTGCCTCCTATAGTAGTTTAGAATTTTCTTTCATCTATTACTCTTTTTGCTTTTCCTTCGAATCTTGGTAGTGTGTTTGGTTCTACGAGTGTTATTTTTGCTTTTATTCCTATTTCGTTTTGTACGTAGTCACCTATTTTCTTTTGTATGTTAATCATTTCTTTCACATTGTCACTGAATATTTCGTTGGAAGCTTCTACTTTTATTTCCATTTCATCTAATATTCCGTCTGGTCTTGTGACTATTATCATATAATGTGGGTCTACTTGACTTACTTTAAGTAGTGCTTTTTCTACTTGTGATGGGAATATACTTACTCCTTTTACTTTTATCATGTCGTCGTATCTTCCTTTAACACGTTCCATTCTAAGGAATGTTCGTCCACATTCACATTTTTCATTATGTAATGTGGTTATGTCTCGTGTTCTAAATCTAAGTATTGGCATTCCTTCTCTTTCAAGATTTGTTAAAACTAGTTCTCCTTCGCTTCCAGGGTTTTGTGTTTCTCCAGTGTTTGGGTTTATAATTTCGGGTAAGATGTAGTCTTCTGCAATGTGTAATCCATTTTGTTTATTACATTCCATTCCCACTCCTGGTCCCATTATTTCTGTTAGGCCGTAAATGTTACATGCGTTAGCATCGAATTCTTCCTGTATTCTTTGCCGCATTTCTTCGGTCCACATTTCTGCTCCAAATCCGATGGTGTGTATTTTGAAGTCTTTTGGATTGATACCTTCATTTTTACATACTTCTGCAATGTGTAATCCATAGGAGGGTGTGAATACTAATCCAGTTACTTCGAAATCTTTCATTATTTCGATTTGTCTTTTTGTTTG
>CAZJLS010000084.1:0-6296 GCA_964547125.1 uncultured Methanobacteriaceae archaeon
TACTTGTCCTAGTACATTGTTGATTTTATGTGCTCCTGTGTGGTTTAAATCTTCTCTTTTAAGATAGATTTTTGCTCCACCAAGGTCTTTTGTCATTCTTTCTGCATAGTATAGTAATGATGGTCTTCCTGCATATTCTTTAAACAATGTGTTTAATTCTTTTTGAAAGTCTTCATCATTTTTATAATAATTGTATTCTTTTTCTAAATCTATTAATGCATTCATTAGTGTTTCGGACATGTATTGTCCGCCGTATTCTCCATATCTTCCTTTACTCAAAAATAATCACCATTTTAATTTGATCTAACTATTTCGATTAGTTTTTTTATTTTATTTTCATCTTTAAATTTATTTGTCTCTGTAGCTGAGCTTATATCTACAGCGTAAGGTTTAACTTCATTTATTGCGGTTATTATGTTATCTTCGTTTAAACCTCCTGCTAAAAAGAAAGGTTTATCTAAGTTTTTATGTATTAGTCGCCAGTCAAATGTTTTACCGCTTCCCATTCCACTATCAAATAGGTAATAATCTGAATTTGGATGAGTATCAACTTTATATTCTTTATTACTATCAAATACAATTGATTTCATTACTTTTAATTCTTTTCCTGTTTCTTTTTTTGCTAGTTCTTTTAAATTTTTAATATATTCTTCGTCTTCGTGTCCATGAAGTTGTGCTATTTGTATTGTATTTGATTTGAATAGTTCAACAATATTTTGAGGGTTTTCATTAACAAAAACTCCTACTGGAGTTATTTTATCATTTAATTTTGAGCTTAAGTATTTTGCTTCTTTAAATGAAACATTTCTATGGCTTTTTTTAAAAAATACGAAGCCTATAAAGTCTGGTAAGTATTTATTAACTATTTCAATGTCTTTTAATCTTCTAATTCCACATATTTTTATTTTCATAAATAAATACCCTATATTCTTATTTTTTAAGTTCTTCTAATGTATTCTTCTTATTATCTGATTTCATTAATGTTTCACCTATTAAAACACCATTAACATTATTATTTCTCAAGTTAATAATGTCTTGGTTGTTTTTAATTCCACTTTCTGATATAAAAAGAATATCATTTGGAACATACTTTCTTAGCTCTATACTATTATTTAAATCTACTGTGAAATTTTTAAGATTTCTATTATTAACTCCAATTATTTTTGCACCTGCATTTAAACTCTTATCTATTTCATCTTTATCATGTGCTTCAACAAGTGCAGATAATCCTAAACTTGTAGCTAAACTTATATATTCTTTTAATTGGGATTGTGTTAATATGGATGCTATTAGAAGTACTGCAGATGCTTTTAAAATCTTTGCCTCATATATCATATATTCATCAATAACAAAATCTTTTCTAAGAATTGGTAATTGTATATTATCTGCAATATTTGAAAGATAGGAATTATCTCCTTGGAAGAAATATGGTTCTGTTAAAACTGAAACCGCGGATGCTCCAATTTTTTCATATTCTTTTGCTATTTCTACTGGGTTGAAGTCTTTACATATTAAACCTTTAGATGGTGATGCTTTTTTAACTTCACATATAAATGATAATTCTTTTGTTTTTAATGCTTTCTCAAATGGGAAAGTTTTATCCATTTTTAAGTTATTAACATCTTTTTTTAGTAATTCTAGTGGATATTCTTTTTTTCTTTCCTCTATTCTTTCTTTTGTTTTATCCACAATTTTATCTAGTATCATATAAATATTCCCAGTTATATTTTGTTAGATAATTCTATGAATTTATCTAATTGTTTTTTAGCTTCACCATTATCTATTATGTTTTCTGCAATTTCAACTCCTTCATTTAAGGATTTTACTTTATCTGCAACATATAATCCTGCTGCTGAATTAAGAATTACTGCATCTCTTTTTGGACCTTTTTCCCCATTTAATATGTTTTGGGTTATTTTTGCATTGAAATCTGCATCTCCACCAGTTAAGTCTTCTTTTTTACATCTTGTAATGTTAAAATCTTCTGGTTCAATGGTGTATGATTCAATATTGTTTTTTCTTATTTCGCAGACTTTAGTTGCTGATGAAACTGATAGTTCGTCTAGTTTATCCATTCCGTAAACTACCATTCCACTTTTAACACCTAGATTTGATAGTACATTTGCTAGTGGTTCTACAAGGGATTCATCATAAACTCCCATTACTTGCATTGTTGCTCCTGCTGGATTAGCTAATGGTCCAAGTATGTTGAATATTGTTCTTATTCCTAATTCTTTACGTATTGGTGCAACATATTTCATTGCAATATGATAGTTTTGTGCAAATAAGAAGCAAATATTAATTTCATCTAATAGTTTACTGCATTTATCTGGTGATAAGTTAATGTTAACTCCTAATGATTCAAGAACATCTGCTGCACCGGATTTACTTGATGCTGCACGGTTTCCATGTTTAGCTACAGGAACACCTGAAGCTGATATTACAATTGATGATGTTGTTGAAATATTAAATGAGTTAGAACCATCACCACCTGTTCCAACAATTTCCAATACATCATAATCATTTAATAATTTAACACAATGAGATCTCATAGCTTCTGCAGATGCTGTGATTTCATCTATTGTTTCACCTTTTAAGGATAATGCTGTTAAGTATGCACTCATTTGCACATTACTTGCTTCTCCTTTCATAATTTCGTCCATAGAATTTTTAGCTAAATCATAAGATATGTCTTCTTTATTAGCTAATTTTAAAATAGCATCTTTAATCATTATTTACCCTCATAGTATTTTTTTATGAAATTTTCAATAATTTTCAAACCATCCTCTGTTAGTATTGATTCTGGATGGAATTGTAAACCATATACTGGATATTCTTTATGTTTAACTGCCATTATTTCATTTTCTAATGTTTTACTTATAACTTCTAATTCATTTGGTAGTGATTCTTCAACAAGTGCAAGTGAATGGTATCTTGCAATTTTAATATTTTCTTTATTTATATCTTCAAATATTGGCACTTGTTCAAATCTTATATTTGATGTTTTACCATGCATTATTTCATTTGCATAGGATATTTCACCACCAAATACTTCACAGATTACTTGATGGCCTAAACATACTCCAAGTATTGGAGTTTTATCATAGTATTTTTTTACAATATCTCCACAGATTCCTGCATTTTCTGGTCTTCCAGGTCCTGGAGATAATATTATCATTTCTGGTTCTAGTTTTTCTACTTCTTCTATGGATAGTTCATCGTTTCTTATGACTTTTATTTCATCTATAACTTCATTTGATTTTATATTTTTCACTTTACTTAGTGCAATTCCTATAAATTGATATAAGTTGTATGCAAAACTATCATAGTTATCTATTAAAAGAATCATTCAATACCCCCATTTGCTGTTTCTAATGCTTTTATAACTGCGGCTGCTTTGTTTAATGTTTCTTGGTATTCTGTTTCCGGTACGCTATCTGCAACAACTCCTCCGCCTGAGCGTATGAATACTTTATTGTTTCTTGCAAATGCTATTCTTATTGCAATACAAGTATCAAGGTTTCCAGATAAGTCAATATAACCTATTGCCCCACCATATATTCCTCTTTTGTTTTTCTCTAGTTCATTTATTATTTCACAAGCTCTTATTTTTGGTGCTCCAGATAATGTTCCTGCAGGAAGTATTGAATCTATTGCAACAAGTGGATCTAAATCTTTACGAAGTGTTCCTTCAACAGTAGAACCAATATGCATAACATGAGAAAATCTTTCAATATTTAAGTATTTATCTACTTTAACAGAACCTATCTCTGATATTTTACCTATATCATTTCTTCCAAGATCCACTAACATATTATGTTCTGCTAATTCTTTCTCATCACTTAATAAATCTTCTTCTAAATCTTTGTCTTCTTCTTCGGTTTTTCCTCTTGGTCTTGTACCTGCAAGTGGGAATGTGAAAACTTTATTATCTTGAACTTTTACAAGTGTTTCAGGTGAAGCACCAGCAATCTCTATATCATCACTTGAAAAATAAAACATATAAGGTGAAGGATTTGTTGTTCTTAAAACACGGTATGTGTCAAATAGGCTTCCTGTTATATCTGCTTCTATACGATTAGATGGTACAATTTGGAAGATGTCACCTTCATGTATGTAATGTTTTGCTTTTTCAACAATTTCACAGTATTCATCTTCTGTAAATGATGGTTTAAAATCTGATTTTAAATTTAAAGGCTCTATTTCTGCAGGTATTCCTGTTTTTATAACATGTATTATTTCTTTTATCTCTTCTTTAGCTTTCTTGTAGTTTTCTTCTATATTATCTGTTAGCATATTCACTATAATGCTTATTTTTTGTTTGAAATTGTCAAATACAATTACTTTATCAAATAACATTAAATCTATATCATTAAAACCGTCCTGATTTTCTGCATCAAGATTAAGTGAAGGTTCATTATATTTTATATAATCATATGCAAAGTAACCTACAAGTCCACCAGTAAATGGAGGAAGTTTTTTAAGTCTTGGTGTTTTATTTTCTTGTATAATCTTTTGAATGTACTTTTTAGGATTATCAGTTTTAGTTGTTAATGTTTCAGCATTTTTTAAGTTAGTGTGGATGTAGTCACCAGTTATTCTTACTTCACCATTTTGACATGTGAATTCTAATAGAGGATTAAATCCTAAGAATGTGTATCTACCCCATTTTTCTGTGTCCTCTATACTCTCTAACATGTAACAATGTTTACTTATTTTTTTAAGTCTTCTCATTACTTCTATTGGTGTATTACTGTCTGAATATATTTCATAACTTACAGGTATTCTTTTATATTCTTTGTTTTTTGCTATTTCTTTTATTTCATCTATTTGTGGGTAATACATTTTTCTTTTGAACCTTTCTTTTATTTTTTATAATGTATATAAATATAATACTAATGTACTATTTAAACCTTTATAGTACACTTTTGTACATTATTTTCCTAACTTAGAAGACAAATAATTATAAACATCCTCACGAACAGGATACTTTAAATCCAATTTAAAATTAACAATAGGTAACTCCTTACCTTTATCATTCATAATAGTCTTCTGTTGGGGATTTCTTGGAATTACAGGACCTATATAATAAAATTCATGCCCCTCATCATCACTTTTCTTAATAAATAAATGCAAAACTAAACCAGAATCCTCATAACCCATAATCTCCACAGGCTCTTTACTATCTAACTTAACATTAGAACGAGTCATCCAACTAAAAGTTTCATTATCAATGAAAACATCCTCATATTTAGTACTCTCAGAAATATCTTCCTCCTTATCATAAGTAACAAAGATAGGACAAGTTCCATGCTTAATACGATAACCATAAACAGTAGAACTATCATCATGAGGCCAATTTAATAATCTACAAACATCATATCTAGAATATTTTTCATATAATTTTAAATTAACACCACTAGTTTGTCCATGGAATTTATCCAAATACTGTTTTAAACCATATTCCACAATATCGTTGAAAAATTCTAAAAATATCTTATTAGATAAAGCCTTTCTAAAACCATAACTTACTGAGAATATATCCCCCTCTTTTATGAAGAAATTAACATTTGGATATTTTTCAAGATCCTTTGTAACATCAAATTTTTTATCTAAATAATCAATAGCATTATAAATACTCTTATAATCATTGTTAATATTGAATTCTTTAGATAGAATATCATTTATAGAATTTATAGATACCCAACCTTTTTCAGATAACTCTCTTAAGATTATTAATTCGTGAGGACGTTTACTATAAGCTAACTTTAAAGTCATAAATTGCAAATACTCTAAAATAAACTCATCATCGATAACAACTTCATAATCCTTATCTACTTTTTTAATAAAATTATAATACGTTTTATAAGGTTTAATAGATTTTTTAATATAATTTATAATAACAAGTGGATCTATATCACCAAACTCATAAAAATCATTAAATGAAGGAACACGACCTAATTTAAACTTAAGATTCATATAAAAATTCTTTAAATAATTCAACCTACTTAAATTAGACTTATTAATACTGTTAATTATTCTTTCCTTACTTATTTTATCAAAACTAACTGAACTAACACCAGGAATATCCCCGCCATTTAACCATTTACGATGATTATCCTTAATACCAGTTCTATCACCAGATAATGCCATAGGAATAAGGAAATTTTTATCATAATTGCCAATAAAATCAATAATTACAACATAATCTTTATCTACAACTTTCCTCAAACCCCTACCCAATTGTTGTAAGAAGATGATTGTTGATTCTGTTGGTCTAAGCATTATAATTTGGT
>CAZJLS010000085.1:0-2362 GCA_964547125.1 uncultured Methanobacteriaceae archaeon
GGTATGGTGATGCTTATTTTGTATTTTGGTTTGTGATATTTGGTTAGTTTATTGTAGATTTTTTTGTATTCTGTTGTCATTTCTTTTTGTGTTTTGAATTTTATTTTTTGGATGTTTTCTATGATTTTATTATACTTGTTGATATTTTTGCTGTATTCTATTATTTTTTGGTATGCTTCTTTTGGATTATTATATGGTATTAGGTATCCTGCTTTGTTTTGTTTTATGCGTTCTTCTAGTGCTCCTAGTTGTGTTGCTATTACTGGTGTTCCTGTGTTCCATGATTCTGTTAGTGTGTGTGAGTATGTTTCTGGTACTGTTGAGAATATTCCTATAAAATGGGGTTTTATGTTTTTTACGTAGGTTGTGAATTCTTCTCTTGTGTATCTTCCGTGGTTTTTTCCGTATTTTTTTAGTGTGGGGTATGTTGTTCCCATGAAGTGTAGTTCTAGTTGGTTTTCTGTGTCTTGTTCTTTTATTTTTTTTATGAGTAGTGATCCTTTGTGTGTTCCGATGTATCCTGGAAATAGTATGTGTATTGGTTTTTTTATTTTATCAACTGGTTTTATTTTAGTTGGATGGGGTAGGTCTCGTCCGTGTGTTATTGTGGTGATTTTGTCTTTTAGTTCTGGATATTGGTTAATGTAAATCGTGGTGGTTGATTTTGATGGTGTGATTATTTTTGTGCATTTTTTTAGGAATTTTTGTGATTGTTTTTGCCAATTTTTTACTGTAGCTTCTAGTTGTTGTGGTGTTTGTGTTGGTATGCATTGGCATGTCCATTCATTTTTTTGGCATTTTTGTTGGCAGTATTCGTGGTTGTTGTTTACAAGATGTATGGATGGGCAGATGTAGTAGTAGTCATGTATACTTAGTATTATTGGTATTTCTAGTTTTTCTGCTATGGTGCTTATATCGAATGTGTGGTTGATTAAATGGTTAATGTGTATTAAATCTATGTTTAATTTTGAAAGGATTGTTGCATATATTTTAAGTGCTTCCTTTGAATATTGCTGTTTTCTAAAGTCAATATTATCCTCAACTGATAAATCATCATCCAAACTAATACTCCAATTTCCAAGCTTAGAAAAATGATCCTCCTCTTTAAACCATAATTCAAACTCACTACCAGTTGATGTTAAAATATAACAATCATAATCATCTTGAATATCTTCAATAATATCCATACTAGTAAAACCAGTACCACCAAAACTTCCAATAGGCTCATGAACCAAATATAAAACACGTCTTCGAACATTAAACTCCTTTACGGGATTATCTAATAAATCATCTAATTCAGTATCTGATAATATTTTAAAATCATTACCTGGTAGTTTATATTCACGATTATCTTTTAGACCATATAATGCATAGTGTGATAAAGGATTTAATTTACTTTCAAGTGCATCAGGATACTTATGAGAATAATAAACACCATCAAAATCTTCCATAGGCTTCTTATTTTCCCTATAACCATACCACATATAATGAACTATAGGATTCATACCTGCCTTTGCAACATCAGGATACTCACTTAAATAAAAACTAGTATCAAAAAGATTATGCTTCTTTATAATACTATAAGCTTTAATATTATCAAATACTTGCCTATTAGGTTTACTTAACAAGTATAATCTTGGAAATTTTGATAAAAATCTAGTTTTAAAACCCATAATAATCAATTTTTAATTTTTTGTGAAACTTTATTAAATAATTCACTTACTAATGATTCAGCATCCATATTTTTATTTATTGTAAAATCATAAGCACTATCATCTATTTCTCCACAATAAACTTTTATTGCATTTTTCCTATAAACCAAATCACTGATTGGATAATCTTTAGAAAATGATAATATAATATCAGAATCATCACTTGCCTTTTGCTCATCACTTAATGTTAATAATTCCACATTACAAGCACGAGCATTTAAAATCTGAGCAACACTAGAAACTAAACTATAATCACTTGAATCTATACTGAAATCATCTACAAGTAATGTGAATTTAAACGGTTTTTCTGTGAAAAAACCAATATTATCTAATTTATCCTTATAAATTTCTTTTGTAATGTATTCTCCTTGATTTTCCCATAAAACCTTAGTATTTTTTAAATTATTTTTAAAGTATTCTTCTTTATCTTGTATACGTGTACTGGATTCATGATGGAATAATAAGGCACTTGCACAATATAAAACACGATACCCTGCTTGGTTTAATTTTAACATAAAGTCTACATCTTCAAAGCCGTAAAAATAATCCTCATCTAAGCCACCAAGACTATCATAAATTTCCCGTGAGGTTAAAACTGCTGCAGCAGTAACTGCAATAGCATCACGTGTACAATTTACACTAACATCAAA
>CAZJLS010000085.1:2462-6165 GCA_964547125.1 uncultured Methanobacteriaceae archaeon
TAATTCTCCATTAGATTCTTTTACTGCTTGATTATTAGCTTCAGAAAAAGACTTATTAACCTTATTAACAATAACCTTTAAAGGTAAAACATCCTTTAGGCTTTCTAAATATTCAAGAGATCCATCATCTGATCCGTTATCCACCACGATAATTTCAAAATTATTATAATTAGTTTTATCTTTAAAATCTTTAAACAAACGTTTTAGATGAACCAGTCCATTAAGATTTAAGATAATAATAGAAACTAAAGGCTCCTTATCAAAGGTGTAATTATTTAAAAAAAGTTTATTAGTCTCTAAAATCCTTTCATAATGAGTTAAAATTGGAGAATTAAAAGCTACATAACCTTCCTCTTTTCCAAACATTACATAATGAACAAGTGGATTAATACTAACATCCGTGTATCTGTGTAAATAACGGTTTCCTTCAAACTTTAAGGATGGAACCTTACCCTCCAAGTATCCATAGAAAAGGTAATGGGTTAAACTATCCATACCACTAACCTTTAGACCAGGATACATTTTATAATAAAAATCCTCATCAAAAAGGTCTGAATCTAAAATCTTATCATAAGCTTCACTGTAAAGTTTAGCTTGTGAATAATTAAATTTAGACTTAATTAAAAATGTTTTAAAACCTGGTTTCATAAAAACAAACCCTTCTATTTTTTAATATTTTTAACTTTTCTTAAAGGTTTAGTAAGCTTCCAAGAAGAAGAATTCAATAATTCATCAATTTTACTATTTAAACGACCATTTTCCAATTCATACTCATTTAACTGGGACTTTAAAAGAATTAAATCATTTAAAAGAAGATAAACATCCTCTTCTTCTACATTAAATCCATTATCACGATTATTTTCCAAATATTCCACTAAATTATCAGAAGATAAAGGACTATTAGACTCAAATTTATGATGATAAGTCTCACCAGAAGTTTTACTCCAATACATATTATCCCAATAATAAACCGGACTTACAGAAGGATGAAAATCATTCTTCCATGCAACATAAGCAAAACTCAACTGATCCTGGTTTGTATACTTAATAATTTCACTCCACCAATCATCCATCAACTTAACAACCTTTGGATTATTATGTGCACGGAAAATAGAACCCATAACACCTAAACCATAATGAGCAGGGAAACCTTCACTTAAATATTTTTCAACCTGCATATTCATAATAGGTTTAGGATAACGCATAATATTAAAAGAAGCCTTCAACTCATCATAAACACAATCACGTTCAGTATGAACAACACAAAGCATCTCATTTTTCAAATACTTATAAATATACTCTCGAAGGCTAGATTTAACCTGAAAAGTACCATCTAACCAAAAACTATACTTATAATCCTTTAAATACTTATGAGGTAAAACCTTATACCTTTTAGCCTTACGATTATTATCTAAATTAGAATCCTCCATCATGATAATCTCAAACAAATCAGATTCAACATCAGGATTATCAGTAAAACAAATATAATCACAATTCTCATCAATAAATTCAGGTTCTTTTAAAGTATCATAATCACCAGTAAAAGCCGTGTAAATTGCAATTTTACTCTCTTTTATATCATCTAATAAATTAGTATCAGCTTCACAATCCATACTCATAAATAAATCACGTTTAACATGATCTTCATGAGTATTCTTCCATGTTTCATAAATTTCTTCATACATTCTACAGATAACCTAAAAGAATTTTTCATAAATAATTAATATAATTTTTATATCTCTTTTTACTCTTTTATCTTTTATTTTATAAAAAAAATTATTAAAAAAAACAATCCATAAAATAAAAATATGACATACAAAATTAGTGTTATCATACCAACATACAATTCAGAACAATTCATCGAAATCACAATAAAATCCATACAAGAACAAAGCATAGGGTTTGAAAACATAGAATTAATACTAATAGACGACAAAAGCACAGACAACACACCAGAAATAATAAAAAAATACACAGAAAACTACAAAAACATCACTACATATCCATTAAAAGAAAAAGCAGGAGCACCAGGAGATGCAAGAAACATAGGAATACAAAAAGCAAAAAGCCCATACCTAATGTTTATGGACCACGACGACAAATACCCAAAAACAGCCCTAGAAACACTATATAATAAAATAAACAATGAAACAAACACTATAATAATAGGAAGATTTAAAACATTCGGAATAACAGACTGGGAATCCGACACATGGGTAACAGAACCCTTAACAATAAATGACATAAAAGAAAACACACAATTTCTAACAATAAACAACATCTGGAGAATGATATTTCCAAAAAAAATGATACAAGAAAACAATATACAATTTCCAGAAAAAATGTTTGCAGAAGACTTAGCATTCATGATAGAATCATACTTCAATGCAGAAAAAATAACATTCCTACCAGACATAACATACTGCTTTAGAATAAGAGAAACAGACAACTCATCAACCAGCTACTCCAAAAGCCCACACTACATAGGAAAACTAGTAGACGGATACTACTACACAAGAGACATAATGCAAAAATATGAAAAAATGGAATACTATGACCTACTATTCAGCATGCACCTTGGAAGCTGGATAGACAACATAATAAACAGCCAAATAAACAAACAAGACATACACACACTATTAGAAAAAGCACAACCACTATTCCAAGATTTAAATAACATAGACTTAAATATAAACCCAAACTTCGAACTATTCAGAGGAGTAATGGAAAAACTAAGAGATAACAAACTAGAAGAAGCATACACAGAACTAATAAACATTAAAAATCCACCAAAACCAAAAAAAGGACTGAAAAACAAGATAAAAAAAATATTTTCTAAATAAAAAAAAATTTGAACAAAATAATAAAAAAATATAATATTACTAAACATTATACATTCAGACAGACAAAAATTATGCGTATAAATGTATTGAATTTTTGCAAAAAAAATGGTATAGGAGAAGATTTTCCTAAAATTATGCACAGTGTATGTATGAGTGTATGAATATACAACCTTATTAAAAATTAATTAAAACACATTAAATAAGTTAATAATATTTAAAAATATTTTAAATAATATAATATAATTAAATATACTTTTATATATTAAATTAATAATTTATATTTGAGTTTAAAGAATTAAAAAAGATAAAATACGAGAAAAAAACAGCAAATAATTTATGACTCATAATAAATATCTGGAAAAAAATGTATGGAAAAAAACTATAAAAAAATCTAATTTTGAAAATTGTTCAATAATGAATATTTTATGAAATTTTAGATCAATTAAAAAATTTAATTTTGTCTTTTTTATAAAATTTTAATTTATTATTATAAAAATGCAAAAATATAAATAGTATAAAAAACAAAAGGAAAAATACACATATAAGCACAAAGTCTTATATAGACTAAAGCAGAAACAGCTTCAATTTGCCAATAGTTATCAACTGATTTAAAAATATTTCTATTATTTAACTCAATAATTTCACATCTAGAAAACCTATCTGAAGTAAATAATGAGAAGTTATTCAAAAAGTTATGCTTTAGAATGTTTACTGCAGCATGCCTTTACTTAGAAAAAAATAAAAACCACCAAAGTTTTCAAAGAAAGGTACTTGAAGAAGAGATATAATGTTACATATAAAAGGATTCAAAATCACATAATTGGAGAAGGAAATGACAAACCATTCCAGAATTCTTGCCT
>CAZJLS010000086.1:0-5716 GCA_964547125.1 uncultured Methanobacteriaceae archaeon
CTGAATTAGGTACAGAAGCAATTGAAGAACACCCATTAAATAAAGTAGTATAAATATACTAAACTTTATTTATTTTTTTCCTTTTTTAGGGATAAATTAAACACGTAATAAAAGAATAAAAATTTTTGAGTGAAATTTTTTTATAACTCCTTATTTTCACTCAATTATTTCTATCTTTTAATACACTACTCTTTTTTTTATAAATGTAAATTTTAACCACATTTAAACTATTTTTTTTACTTTAAACTCTCTAAGATTTTTATTTAAAAAAATTTATATTATAAGAATAAAATAAATCCTAACTAGATTAAAAAAAATATTTTTTTTAGGATAACTTTTGGGAGATAATGAGTGAAAATGTCTATTTTTAGCAATATTTTTAAAAAAGGCCCTAAACCAATAATAGCAACTAGTAAAATAGAAAAACTAGATTTTCTAAGATCTGGTGCAAATAAACCACAAAAACCAGGGGTAAGGGCTGAACCTGATACATATTATGTTGTAGCAAGTGTAGAGTTGGGTAACACAACAACAAAATGCATATTAACTGCAACTAATCTCAATACTAGTAAATCATATTTAATTGATAAAACAGTTAAGATGACTCGTGATATACGTAAACCAAAAGCAGATGAGGAAGTATTTGGTAGTACTGTATGGGGGATTGAATTATCTAAAGAATCAGTTGCAGATTTAATTAAAGAAACTGTTTTAGAATCTTTAAAGAAAGCTCATGTTGATAAAGATAAGGATTTAGATTTTCTTGTACGTAGTACTGGTGTTACAGCAGGTTTTGCATCAACTGAAGAAGTTGGTAAATTAGTTTTAGCTTTAGCAGATGGTTGTCTTGCTGCAGATATACCTCCAAGTAAAATGGCTCCAGCAATGTCTAGTGCACAATTACCAGAACGTTTACAAAAATACACCTTGTTGGATAATGTAATGTTTGATGGTGCAGTAGTAAGTGTATTACCTCCTGAAGGTAAAGAAGTTGTGGCTAATGAAATGGAAGGAGAATTAGTTACTGCTGGATTAAAGTTAGGTAGTAAATGGACTGATGTTGATTATCGTAATCCATGTGTGTCATTGGATTTTGGTTCAACATTAGCGGGACGTATTGTTAATGATAAAAAACCTTATGCATCTACTATTGGTAATTTCCTTGGGCTTGCAGGGGTTATAAGTGATTCTCTTGCAAGAGGAACAGGGGAAGTTGATCCTGATGGTGGGGCTGCATTAGATTTATATGATCCAAAAGTTCTTAAAAAAGGAGATAGTAAAAAAGCAAAAGCCAATGCAGAAGAAGTGCATAAGTTGATTAATATTTGTAAAGTTCCTGAAGGTTTAGAAAGATTTGGAACTGTGCCTTTAGATAGTACTGGTGCAAAAGCTGCTGGAACAACTCTTATAGGTTGTGATGTTGGGACAAATGGTGATGGTTTAGGAGACCTTATGGAGTTAGGTAAACAATTGTATGAAGCAGATGATCTTCCAACATTATTATCAACAATGGATCATGTAAGTGCATTAATTGTTAAAAGGGTGCTTGATGTAGCTACAGAGGAAAATTTAATTTTACCTGGAAGTATACTTGGTGTTACTGGTCGTGCAGGAATTACTGGTAAAAAGCCTGAATTAATAATGGATTATACTAAAGACATTTTCGATCAAGTTATTTTTGTTGAGGATGGTTTGGCTATGGGAACTGCTATTATGGCAAGATGTATGAATAGTATGGGAACACAGAAAAATCCATTAGGAGGAAATCAAGGGGAAAAATGTATTCTTAAAAGAAGAATGCAAAAACAAAATAGTAAATATGCATAAAATATGATTATTAGTATACTTATGGCAGGAGGTAAAGGTACTAGACTTAAGGCCTCCTGTGAAAAACCTTTATTTAAATTTAATAATAAACCTTTAATATCTTATACTTTGGATAATTTGTTAAATTCTGATGTGGATGTTGTTATTATTGCTTTAAGTCCGCATACTAAGAAAACTAAGGAATTTTTAATAGAAAAGGGTATTGGGGAGTTTGAAAATTTAGATCAGAAAGTTTCGTATATTGTAACTCCTGGTGAAGGGTATATTAATGATTATAATTATTTATTAGGTTTGTTGGAAGTATTTTCTAAGGATAATGTTGTTTTTTCTATTAATGCTGATTTGCCTTTGATTTCATCTGATATTATTAATGATTTTTTATATGAGTATATTGTTCAGGATAAGGATGCGTTAAGTGTTTTTGTGCCTGAAGATGTGGTTATTGGTTGGAATATTGATTATGCTTATGTTTTTAGGGGACTTGTTCCTACTGGTGTTAATATTGTAAGAAGTGAAAATATTATTCAAGAACAAACTGATTTGGTAGTGTGTGATAAGCCTCAACTTGCATTAAATATTAATACAAAACACAATCTTCAAATTGCATTAAATTTCTTAAAAGAAAATGAGTACTTAGAAAAATAAACATCATAATAATTAAGTATTAAATTATTATAATTGTATTTAGTTATTGTAGATGAAAGATATTTTACAAAAACCTTTATATAATTTTATTATTAAATAATTAATATAGTATAAAAAAATTAATTATTATCATATAATTTTTAAAATCTTTAAAAAAAGATAATATGCTGGATGTGTAGAAAAAAATGCCTGAAAAACAACAAACAATAAAAAGAGAAGAAAAATTCTGGAGCGAAATAAAAAACTACCAAGTAGCAACAAACAATGCAAGAATACTCGGTAACTTAGATGAATTAATCATCAACGAAAAAACAGGAAAAATCGTAGACATAGCAATAAAAGTAGAATCTGGAAGAAATGTACAAGTAAAAGGAGCAAAACGCAAAGGAGACCTATTACTAGTACCATTCACAAAAGTTGAAAAAGTTGGAGAATTCATAATAGTAACAGAATAAAAATAAAACACTAATTTATTCTACTACTATTTCTCAAAAAATCAATAAGATACTATTTTTTATAAAACACTATTTCCACCATACTCATTCTATAAAATACATATTTTAACTAATTTTCACCCAACATAAAAAAATAAATTATTAAATACTATTTCTTAAAATAAATAACAATGTTATAAAATAAAAAATTAATTTACATAATATTTTTAATATTTAGAAAAATTTTTTGTGTGTGATATAAAAAATGTTACTTGAAGTTAAAGACTTAGGAGTTAAAATAGGTGGAAAACAAGTCTTAAATGGTGTTAACCTACAAATAAAAGAAGGTGAAACACATGTATTGCTTGGACCAAATGGGGAAGGAAAAAGTACACTATTTATGACAATATTAGGTTTTCCAAACTATGAAATAACAAACGGATCAATAATATTTAAAGGAAAAGACATAACAAACTTATCTACAACAGAACGTGTGAAACTAGGAATTGGAGTAAGCTTCCAAAATCCTCCATCAATAAGAGGAGTTTCAGTAGAAAACCTACTAAAACTAATAGAAAATACTGATGAAGAATTATCTCCAAGAATGCAAAAATATGCAGAAAAATTAAAATTCGCAGGAGATTTCCTAAAAAGAGATGTTAACAGAGGATTTAGTGGAGGAGAAGTTAAAAGATCAGAAATATTACAACTACTCGCACAAAGACCTGATTTTGTAATGTTCGATGAACCGGACAGTGGAGTAGATATAGAAAATGTAGAATTAATAGCAGAAGAAATAAATGAACTATTAGATAAAAATAAAAAACCAATGGAACGTAAAAAATCAGGTTTACTCATAACTCACTTAGGATATATATTAGACTATGTAAATGCTGATGTAGCACATGTTTTAATGCATGGACATATAGCATGTTCAGGAAACCCACTAGATATAATAAATGATGTTAAAGATAAAGGATTTAAAGGATGTGTTGACTGTGCGCAATGTAGAAGATAAAGCAAGTCATGCAATAAACAAAAAAGCAAAACTTGGAACAGATATCACAATAGAAAATTACACTGAAGAAACTATAGATGCTCATGAAGTATTAAACAATTTAAATGAAGTTGATAAATCTACAGAAGACATGTTACTTAAAGTAGGGGTAGAATCAGAAGAAGAGCAACGTTCTGGTTCATTTCTACAAATAGGTCAAACTAATGTATTCCAAAGTAACTTAGGTAAAGATTTAGAATTATTAAGTTTATCTCAAGCAGTAGAAAAATATAATTGGGTTAAAAGTTTAATGTGGACAAATGTAAGTGTAGATGCAGATAAATACACTGCAAAAACAGCATTAAGAGAAACACAAGAAAATTTATTTTCAGGTTATTTCATACGCTCAGCACCTGGTTCTAAAAATGTTTTTCCAGTTCAGGCATGTATGTTTATAAGTGATGAAAATGTAATGCAAACTACGCATAATATTATTATTGCAGAGGAGAATAGTGAATTACATTTAATAACCGGTTGTGCAACGGGGGAAGATGTTTCAAGTGCATTACATGTAGGTGTATCAGAGTTATTTGTAAAACCTGGTGCAAAGATAACTTTTACAATGGTTCATAATTGGGCAGAACAAGTAGAAGTAAGACCAAGAACAGGTATAACAATTGAAGATAATGGTACATTTATTAATAATTATATTTTAACTAGTCCTGTAAAATCATTACAATCTTTCCCTACTGCAAATTGTGTTGGTGAAAATTCAAAAGCATTATTCCAAACTGTACTTGGTGGAAAAGGGGATAGTATTATAGATACTGGTTCAAAAGCTGTTTTATCTGGAAAAGGAAGTAGTGCTGAAGTTATAAGTAGGGCCATTAGTAATGATAACTCTCAATTGTTTGCAAGAGGCCATTTAGTCGGTAAAAAACCAGAGGTTAAGGGGCATTTAGAGTGTAATGGCTTAGTTTTATCTGATAATTCAAGTATTCTCGCGGTTCCTGAATTAGAGGCTAATAGTAGTGGTTTAGAGCTTTCACATGAAGCGGCTGTTGGAAAAATTGATGAAGATGAGATATATTATTTAACTAGTCGTGGTTTATCTGAGGATGAAGCTGCTGCATTGATTGTTAGAGGATTTTTAAGTATGGATATTACTGGTTTGCCTCCTGCTTTAGCACAAGAAACTCAGAATATGATTGATTTAAGTGTACAAGGAATATAATTTCTTTTCTTTTTTTCTTTTTTTATTATTTTTTTTAATGTTTGTATTATTATATATAAAGTTTGTGTCTTAGTTTTGTAAGTAACCTTTATATTAATTTATTTTCTAATATATAATCATGTACATTGATGTTAAGCTGAGCTAGCTCATTAAAGTACTATAAATCAAGAATTAAGGCTTACCTAAATTAGCTTTTTAATTTTTGAATAAGCGAAAATCTTTTTATAAAAAGACAAATAAAGCTCAAAAGATTAAAAAAAACTATGTTCGTAAAATAACGAACTATAGTCTGAGCGAAGATAAAAAAATACCCAAATATAATAAAAAACTGGGGAGGAAAAAATCTTATGGCTGAAGATGTAAAAATAGTAATGTTTTGTTGTAACTGGTGCTCCTACGGTGGAGCAGATACAGCAGGTACTGCAAGAATGCAATACCCACCAAATATTAGAGTTATCAGAGTAATGTGCTCTGGAAGAATAGACCCACAATTTGTTCTTAAAGCATTCCGTGAAGGTGCAGACGGAGTATTCGTAGCAGGATGTCACATGGGAGACTGCCACTACGATGCAGGAAACT
>CAZJLS010000087.1:0-5514 GCA_964547125.1 uncultured Methanobacteriaceae archaeon
CATATTATTGCATCTGCTCCTTTTTGGAATGTTTGTTGGCATATTTTTTCATTGGTTGCTGGTATGTCTGCTACTTTGTAGTCGCATATTATTTTGTAGTTGAAGTTTTCTTTGAATGTGTTTATACATTCTAGTCCTGTTGCGAGTGTTAGTGGGTATCCTATTTTTATGGTGTCTATTTTTTCATCTATTTGTTCACATACTTTTATTGCTTCTTCTGTGTTCATTAAATCCATTGCAAGTATTAGGTTGTTTTTTATTTTCATGGTTTTTATTTTCCTATTTTTCGTTTTTTTTTATTTTATTTTTGTTTTGTGTTTTATTTAATTATTATTTTTTCAATTTGATTTGATTTGTTTCTATTGTACCGAATATTTTATATAGTTTTTATTTTAAAAATTACTATTATAAAGTAAAATTTATTTTTATTCAATGTTATTGAATTTTTTATTTGCTTTATAATATTTTTTTTTAAAAGAGAAAAATCAAGTTTATTTTTATAAATAGAGATGGAGAAAAGATAAAATGCACATTATGGAAGGATTCCTACCTCCTATGTGGTGTTTAGTATGGTACATACTATCCATACCAGTAGTAGTATACGGAATCATACAAATTAGAAAAACATTCGCAGAAAATCCAGAATCAAAACCTTTACTCGCAGTAGCTGGAGCATTCATGTTTGTATTATCATCCTTAAAAATGCCTTCAGTAACTGGAAGTTGCTCACACCCATGTGGTAACGGTCTAGGAGCAGCACTCTTCGGACCAGCAGCAACATCAGTACTTGGTGTAATAGTATTACTTTTCCAAGCAATAATCTTAGCACACGGTGGATTAACAACCCTTGGAGCAAACAACTTCTCAATGGGTATTATTGGACCACTAGCAGCATGGTTAGTATATAAAGGAATTAACAAAACTGGAGTTAACAGTAACATAAGCATATTCTTCGCAGCATTCTTAGGAGACTTATTAACATATGTTACAACTGCAATACAATTGTCTTTAGCATTCCCACAACCAACATTTATGTCTGCATTAACAAAATTCTTAGTAATTTTCGCAGTAACACAAATACCATTAGCAATTGCAGAAGGTGTCTTAACCGTTGTTATATGGGATTTATTAAAGAAAAACAAAGCAAAACTCTTAGAAAAATTAGGCTCAATCACTTCTAAAGAAGCTGAAGAAGTAATGGCTGAAGCATAAGAAAAAAGTATTAATTGAGGTTGGATTTTTATGGATAATAAAATGTACATACTACTATTAGTTATTGTAGCAATAATCGTAATCGCTCCTTTAGCAATCTATAATGGTCATGGAGAAGATGATGGTTACTTTGGAGGATCTGACGATCAAGGTGGAGCAGCAATTGAAGAAACTGGTTACCAACCATGGTTTAGTTCAATTTGGGAACCACCTAGTGGTGAAATACAAAGTTTATTATTCTGTGTTCAAACAGCAATCGGAGCAATAATTGTCGGTTACTTCTTCGGTTACTGGAGAGCTGAAAGAAAATACAAAGATGAATAAACTTTTTAAATAAGATTGATAAATATAAAATAGTATTTATTAATCTTAAAAATTTACTTTTTTTTAAGGATAAGTGTTTTTTTATGGCATTAAATATAGATTATATTGCACAAAATAACCGCTTACGTGATGTTAATCCTGATTTAAAAATTGCTGTATCCTTAGGAGTAATGCTTGTTGCATTATTTTTACCTACTAATTTTTTCCCTTTAGAAATTTATGTTCTTTTAGAATGTTTAATAATTCTTATAATGGCAATAGGAATTATGGGTATTGCAAGAGTTAAATTATCATCTTATCTTAAGTTTATGGCCATACCCTTTTCATTTACAGTACTTACATGTATATTCTTATTGTTCTTTTTTGGTAGTGGAGAAATTTTATGGCAAAGTCCTATATCATGGATTGCTATACGTAAAGATGCATTAAATACTGCAATATCTGTTTTTTTCAGAGTATTTGCTTGTGTATCATGTTTAGGTTTTATGTCACTTACAACACCTATTAATGATTTCTTACATGCACTAGCAAAAATTCATGTTCCAAAAGAACTTATTGAAATTGCAATGTTAATGTATAATATTATTTTCATATTCTTAGATGAAGTTGAAACAATGAAAAATGCACAAAAATCTCGCTTAGGTTTTAGAGGATATTGGGATTCATTTAAATCATTAGGTTCAATTGTATCTAATCTTTTCTTAAAATCATTAGATAAGGCAGAGATGTTGCAGAAAGCATTAGAGTCACGAGGTTATCGTGGTGATATACCAATTTATGAACCAAGTAGGAATAAGGAGGAATAATAGTGTTAGAAGCTAGAAATATTGTGTATCGTTATGATGATGGTACAAAAGCATTAAATGATGTTTCAGTTAAAGTAGATGATAATGATATGGTAGCATTGCTTGGTAAGAATGGTGCTGGAAAATCTACATTGTTTTTACATTTTAATGGAATTTTTAGACCAGATGAAGGTGAAATTCTTGTTGATGGTAAACCTATTGAGTATAATGATGATGGTTTACTTGATGTTAGAACTAAAGTAGGTATTGTTTTCCAGAATCCGGATGATCAACTGTTTGCACCTACTGTTCAAGAGGATGTTGCTTTTGGTCCTTTAAATATGGATTTACCTCAGGAAGAAGTTGAAAGAAGAGTTATTGAAGCACTTGAAAAGGTAGGGATGACTGGTTTTGAACGTAAACCTCCGCATCATTTAAGTGGTGGTCAAAAGAAGAGAGTTGCTATTGCAGGTGTTCTTGCAATGGAACCTGATATGATGGTTCTTGATGAGCCTACTAGTGGATTAGATCCTAAAGGTGCGTCTCAGATTTTGCATTTATTATATGAATTAAATAATGAGGGTATTGGTATTATTATTAGTACTCATGATGTTGACTTAGTACCTTTGTATGCTAATAAGGTTTATGTAATTCGTGAAGGTGAAATAATTAAAGAAGGTAATCCTAAGGAAGTATTTTTAGATGTAGATACTATTCGTCAGGCTAATTTACGTTTACCACGTATTGCACATTTAGCGGAAATTTTAGAGAAAGAAGATAAAATTAATTTTGAGGGTGACTATCCGTTAACTATTGGTCAGGCTCGAAATGTTTTTAAGGCGAAAATTGAATAATATATAGTATATATTATATTTTTTGTAGAAGGCACTGTTTTCCAGAAAACTGTATTATGAGTTTTTTTGGGTTTTTTTTATAAACCCCTAGTAATACTGAGTATATAAATAAATCCTAAAAAAGTAATACTTTTTATTTTTTTAAACCCCTAGTATTACAAAGTATATAAATAAATTCAAAAATCGTAATACTTTTTTTATAAACAGTGAGTAATACTAACTATATAAATAAACTCGAAAAAAGTAATAAAAATAAATTTTATAATAAAGGAGAAAAAAGAACAATGGTAACAATAGAAGAAATATGCCACACACTAGAAGGCTTAAAAATGACAATAGTCTCAGGAATATTCCTAGCACTAAGCCTCATCTTCCTATTCCTAAATATAAAATTACCATACAACTTCGACTTAGCATGGGGATCAGTAATAATCAGTGGAGTACCCCTATTTTACCTAGCAATGACAAGACTCATATACGAAAAATGGGTATCAAGCGCACTACTAATCGTAGTAGCAATGATAGCAAGTCTAATGATAGGACAAATATTCGCAGCCGGAGAAGTAGCATTCATAATGGCAATAGGGGCACTACTAGAAGACTACACAGTAGACAGAGCAAAAAACGGACTAAAAAAACTAATAGACTTAACACCACAAAAAGGAAGAATAATAACAGAAGACAACCAAGAAAAAATAGTCAAAATAGACGAAATACCAATAAACAGCACACTAAGAGTACTACCTGGAGAAACCATACCACTAGATGGAGAAATAATAACAGGAAACACCAGCATAGACCAATCAATAATGACTGGAGAATCACTACCAGTAGATAAAGAAATAGGTGACGAAGTATTCTGTGGAACAATGAACCTATACGGAAGCATAGACATAAAAACCACAAGCATAGGTGAAGACTCAAGCCTACAAAAACTCATCAACATGGTAAAAGAAGCAGAAGAAAAACAAGCACCAACACAAAGAATAGCAGACAAATGGGCAACATGGCTAGTACCAGTAGCACTCATAATAGCAATAGCAGCATTCATATTCACATGGGATCTAGAAAGAGCAGTAACAGTACTCGTAGTATTCTGTCCATGCGCACTAATACTCGCAACACCAACAAGTATAATGGCAGCAATAGGACAAGCAACAAAATACGGAGTACTCATAAAATCAGGAGAAGCACTAGAAAACCTCGGAAAAACAAACACCATAGCATTCGATAAAACAGGAACACTAACCTACGGAAACCTAAAAGTCTCAGACATAATAACAAAAACACAAACACAAGAAGAAATACTAAAAATCGCAGGAACAATAGAAAAAAGAAGCGAACACCCCCTAGCAAAAGCAATAATAGAAAAAACACAAACAGAAAACATAAACCTACCAGAATCAGAAAACTTCCAAATGATACCAGGAAAAGGAGTAAAAGCAACAATAGAAAACCAAACATACTACTGTGGAAACACAAAATTCCTAGACGAAAACAACATAAACATAGATGACACAATAAAAGAAAACCTAGACCAACTAACAAACCAAGGAAAAGCAAGCATAATAGTAGCAAACAACACAGAAGCAATGGGAGTAATAGGACTATCAGATGTACTAAGAGAAAATGCAAAAACAATGATAGAAAGACTAGAAAACTTAGACACCAAAGTAATATTACTAACAGGAGACAACCAACAAGCAGCAAACTACCTCTCCAACCAAGTAGGAATAAAAGAAACCTACGCAGAACTCCTACCAGAAGACAAAGTATCAGTTGTTGAACAAATAAAAAACAACGACGAAATGATAGCAATGATAGGTGACGGAGTAAACGACGCACCAGCACTAAAAACAGCAAACGTAAGTATAGCAATGGCAGAAGTAGGAAGTGACATAGCAATAGACACAGCAGATGTAGCATTACTAGGAGACGACATAACAAAAATACCATACCTAAAAAGACTATCAAATGCAACACTATTCAACATACACTTCAACATAGCACTAAGTATGTGCATAAACTTCGTTGCAATAGTACTAAGTGTACTCGGATACCTAAACCCAGTAACAGGAGCACTAGTACACAACATAGGATCATGCTTAGTAATCGCAAATGCAGGACTACTATACGACAGAAAATTCGACGAAGACATCATAAAAACAGAAAACACATCAAATATAATAGAACATACACACACCCACTCCCACCCAGGCGGAGACCACGAACACACACATGACGACTTAGACCTTGAAGACTACACTGAAGGAGAATACATAACACACACCCACAAACACACACATCACATAGCAAAATAAAAAATTTCACTAAAAAAA
>CAZJLS010000088.1:0-2680 GCA_964547125.1 uncultured Methanobacteriaceae archaeon
TTTGTCCAGTTATCTGGAAACATTTGTATACGTTCACATTCTATTGGTGTGAGTGTACGGTATTTTTTAGTTTCTGGGTCTTGTACTGCATGTGAGGTTCTGCTTACATTTCCTTCACTTGTTAGTATTGTTCTTGCAGGTACATCTGTTCTCTCTGGAAATGGTACTGCACCTTCAGTGTAATTATAACTTGTTCCATCTGGTCTTTTACGTTTTAATTTTTTAGATCCTTTCAAGTATTTGAATTTTTCTAGTTTTTCTCCTTCTAAAATGTATTTTTCATCTACATTTGTTTGGAGTATTTTATCTAGTGTGTATAATTCTCCTTTATAGTCGGCTTCTACTTTGTATGTGTAGATTGTTCCTTTATGCATTAGTCCTGTATTGTAGAAGTGGAATTGGAAATTATCACTTACATCTACTAAGTCTTTGTATTCTTTTTTTGTTATTCTTTTTTTACCTTTTTCAAGACTTTTATCTTTTATTGGGAACTTTTTAGCAAATAAACCTGTTTTAAATGTTATATCACTTGCAGATTTCTTTGTTATGTTTTTATAGTAATTAGTATTTTTATAGTATGCAAATATGAATACTCTTCGGCGTTTTTGTGGGAATCCATATTCTCCTGCATTTATTACTCTCCATTGCATTCCATATCCATTATCATATAATGTTCTTACCATTACTGCAAAGTCTCTTCCTCTTTGACTTGCAGGACTTCTAAGTAAACGGTCAACATTTTCTAGTAGTATAAATGGTGGTTTTTTAGCTTCTATTGTATCTTTTATATCCCACCATAAAACACCTTTTTTACCTTCTATTCCTTTTTCACCAGAAGTAGTCCTTGCCACACTGTAATCTTGACAGTTATGTACCAGTATTCTGTTTGCTATGTAATTATGTTCTTTTTCTACTTCTAAGTTGTATACTGGGCATTGTAAGTTTACTTGTTTGTTTTCTTCTATTTTTACCCATTCATCTTTTGAAGGTGATTCTTTTATTAAACAGTAGTCTGTAGTTTTTATATCCTTTGCTTCAACCCATTCTTTTGTTTTATCTTCATGCATTATATAGAATGGATGGTTTTCTGTACAAGTAACCTTAGATTTTGAAGTTTTTATAAAATTACCTTTACCTTCATAATCTCTTTTCATTGTTTTTAAAACTGGATAGTAATTATTTGATTTTGTTAAAACTAAATCACCCTTTTTAACATCCTGAATCTTTTTAAAACCATCAATAGTTGTTATCATTGTATCTTTTATAAAACAAGGAAATCCTCCAACAAGTAAATTAAAATCCGGAATGCTTTCTTTTTCTACTTCATGAATATCAATGTTTGTGTGGTTTTCTGATTCGCCAAAGCGTTCAATATAACAGTCATAGGCTGCTTGTGTTTTTGTTGATGGTTCCCACTGGTTAGCATATACAAAATCCCATGTATTATCTTCTGATACTTTTTCATTTTCTAATTTTACATGGTTTAATCCTACACGGAATCCTCCAACACCTGCAAATAATTCACAAACAGTTTTTTTCATTTAAATACCTTTATATCTTACTTAATAGTATAATATTATTTAATTATCTTATATATAGATTTCCATCTAAAAAGGGATTTTAAGATTAGTGATAGTATGAAATTTGATACAATAGATGAATTATTATCATATACAGAAAAAATAAAAGGTAAAAGTCTAAACGATATAATAAAAGAAAAAGAATCCAGTAATGATAATGAAATGCATAAAGAAAAGGGAATTCTAGGAAACCTTGTAGAAACTGAATTCTATGGATATGAAAACAATAACATATCAGAAGCTGATTTTAAAGAATTAGGTATCGAGTTAAAAACATCAGGCATAACAAAAACAAAAAAAGGAAAAATAAGAGCTAAAGAACGCCTAGTATTATCAATGATAAATTTTAATGAAATAGTAAATGAAACATTTGAAACAAGCCATCTACTAAAGAAAAATGAAAACATCCTAATACTCTGGTACTACTACAAGAAAAACATACCAGTAAGAGATTTAAAATTCTACACATACCTACTATACAGCCTGCACCAAGACGAAGATGTTATAAAAAACGATTTTAAAATAATACAAGAAAAAGTACTAAAAGGAAAAGCAGAAGAACTATCAGAAGGAGATACAACATATCTCGGAGCATGTAGAAAAGGATCAAAAGGAACAGATACAAGAAACCAACCATACTCCAATACACCCGCACCATCAAGAGCATACTGTCTAAAACAAGGATACATGAGTGGAATAATAGAAGACTTATGCAAAAAAGAAACCATAAAACCACGAAAATACAAATACTACTCAGTAACAGAATACATAACAGCCAAACTTGAAAAATACTTTAAAAAAACACAAAAAGAAATAGCAGAAGAGTTAAACCTAATAAAAGGAGAAAAAATACCAAAACAAATAAACAAACAAATAACAAATACACTAATCGGAAAAGACAAAGACCTACCACAATTAGACCCACTCTTTAAATACTCAAACTTCATAATAAAAAACTCACCCATACTTGAAGATTACACACCAAAAGAGAGAATGAGTTTTAAAAACCTAAAACGAAGTGAGTTTGAAACAACATGGGATGAAAGCTACTGGAAACAATACTTCGAACAAACCAACATCATAAACATCTGCTGGCAATT
>CAZJLS010000088.1:2780-5315 GCA_964547125.1 uncultured Methanobacteriaceae archaeon
AAATAATAAGACTAAGAGACCTACATGATGAAGGAATCTTTAAAAAATATCCAAGAGAATAAAAATATTATTTCTAATCAACAAATCTCCAATATATACCAATATTTCCACTATAATCATATAGAAACTCAATAGTGGCAATCTCATCCTTAAATTTTGCTTCATCTTCTGTTAAATCTTTAAGAGAATCCCCATAATCTTCTTGTAATTTTTTAATATCTGGATTTTCAGCTAAAAAATCCTCACGTTTCTTTTTTAAAATATCGGACTTTTCAAAATAGAGATTATAAACATAATTAGTAATATAACCTTCATATGAAGCAAGTGATGAATAATAACGTTCATCATCATAATAATTTATATAACTATTAACTAAGTCCTCATCGAAAAATAATTTATGATATTTATGGTTAAAAAATACATTATAATGAACAGTATCAAATTTAGACTCCCATTTAAATGCAATATCACAATCAACTAAACCTTTAAACTGAGGATACTTCTTAACAAACCATAAAAGCTCATCTTTTAAATATGTTTTCAAATTATAAGCATAACCTTCCAATGGAGAGTGAGGCCAAGCTCTTAAAAAATTATAATCTTCAATACTTTTTAAATAATTAAAACGCTTTTTAAAATCAATATGAATTAAAATTGAAAAAGGTACAAAACCCTTAAAATAAATTAACTCTTCTTCAAAATCAGATAAAACATCCATATTAAGCATATTTTCAATATGTCCATTTTTAATTTCAAATAATAATCTTAAATATTCTTCAAATTCTAAAAAATCACGTTCCATAGATAAATCAAATGCACCTGGACCATCAAACCAACCAGAACCTTCCTTTTCAACCAATTTTTGATATTCAATATCACCCTTCTTATTAATACTATTAACAAATTTCTTATGTATAACTTCTTTAGGCAAAGATTCAAATTGCTCAAAAGTCATTTTATGAAAATCAATATACACTAAATCATCATAAGAAGGCATAATAAATTTATGATTTTCATTTAAATACTCTAAAAATACAATCATATAATATTCTAATGGAATTTCAACCCTATCACAAATATAAATATCTAAAAGTTCTTCAAAGTTTAAACCTTCATATTTTACCATAAAAAATCACCAAAAAATATTTGTAAAATAGGATAATGCTCTACATACCACCCAATATTTTACAAAAAATAGTTTTATAATAAAATATTTGTTGAAACTTCTTAAAATAAATTATCTTAAATGAAATATGTTAATTATCATATAACAAAACATAATTAAGAAAACCAATATTTATAATTTAATACATATTACTAAATTATGCTTAAACAAGTAAATAAATAATAATTTTGATAAAATTAGAAAAGATATAAACTATCCAATGCAATAATGTTTAAAAAAATGAAATATAAAATAAAATATTGTGAAAAATATGGCAAACAAAAAAATCATTAAAACTTTTAAAATTAAATCTGTTGAAGAGTTATTTGATTTTATCCAAGGAAAAAATAATTTTGAAGATTTACGTGAAAAATTTATATTTCGAGGAATAGAAAACGAAAAATATCAATTAATACCCTCTGCATTACGTGAAAAAAATGATGGACATGTTATTGATGATTATATTGTAGATTCTGAATTTAGATTATGTTGGTGTCTTTCACCAAAACAAAGCTTTGAAGAAGGATTTATTTCAAGAGAATATTATAAACTAATTGGAGATAAAGGAAAAATGTTTTTTTACACCAATAAATCTTCAAAATCAATTACTGAAAATGAAAATTGTATTAATATAAATAATAAATCCGATTTTTATCTTAGAAAAGAAATATATGTATTAATGAAATTTTTAAATTTCGCAGATAAATCTGGTTTAAAAGTACCGGTTACTCAAAGAATAAGAAATTCAATTCATTCTATTTTTGATAATGGTGCAAAGAAAACATTTCATTCTTGGCCTAATTTCGAATATTTTGAATTAATTTCATTAGCACAACACTATGGAATACCAACAAGAGCTTTAGATTGGTCTTATGATTATAAAGTAGCATTATATTTTGCTGTAAAAGATATTTTAAAAGATGAAAACAATTCTAAAAATAATTGTGTTTTATGGGCATTAAATTATAAAAAATTTGAATTTAGCAATAATGAATTAACTAACTCTTTTAATGAATTTCATTTTCATTATTATAGGCCAGAATATGTTAATAACCCAAATTTAAATGCTCAAAAAGGCTTATTTACTTTTTGGATAAATAATCTTAATGAAGATGTTAATTTGAAACCATTAGATGAAATTATTTTTAATGAATTAGAAAATGCTAAAAAAGAATATGATGGAGACGAAGTAAAATACAAGTTAGGCCGTAACATTAATTTATCTTTAAAAAATGATGAAAAAATTTTTTACAAAATTATTATTCCTGGAAAATTAAAAGCTGAAATATTAAATGAATTGTATTTAGAAGGATATTCTGAAGAATTTTTATTCCCCGGATATTTTGGAGTTACTGATTCTATAAAAAATA
>CAZJLS010000089.1:0-5053 GCA_964547125.1 uncultured Methanobacteriaceae archaeon
GAATGCTTGTGGAAGAAACAAGGAATATGAAGTTGCATTGAAAATATTGAAAGGAAACCGTAGAGAGGCATATGATCAATTAGAAGAAGTTAGTCGTAAGCATAAATATAATTTACAGAAAAGTATGAAACAAATAAAAGATACAGGTATTGTTGAATTAGAAAATCTTCAATATTTTGATGGTACTAGTATTCCTCCAGAAATTGTTGGAACAATTGCCGGTATGATACTTGGATATTGTAATTGGAGAAAGCCAATAATTGGATTTACAAGTACTGATGATGATAATTTAAAAATAAGTTTAAGATGTTCTAGACTTTTATCTTATGATAATATTCATTTTGGAGAAATTATACGTGAAGTTTCACATACACTTGGTGGAGAAGGTGGGGGACATGCAATGGCATGTGGTGCATACATATCCCAAGAGAAAAAAGATGAGTTTTTAAAATTAATGGATGAGAAAATAGATGGATTAATATATAAATAATAAAAAATAAAATCTCGACTTAAGGAAGTGTTTAAACAATATGAAAATTTTTAAAAAAAGAGGAGAAATGACCCATTTTCAAATATTAAGTGAAATAGCTAAAAATGAACCTAATCTTAAACAAAAAGATTTAGCAGAACGTATTGGTATAACAATACAAGCAGTTTCTGAAAACATTAAAGGTTTAATAGAAAATGGTTATATTAAATCTAAAGATGGTCGTTCACCTTACACAATCACACCTAAAGGTTTAGATAAACTTAAAAAAGATGCAATATCTCTTAGAAAATATTCTGATGAAACATTAGCTATAATGAATCATTATAAAACCATATGGCCTGCAATTGCTAAGGAAAACTTATTTAAAGGAGATATTGTTGGTTTATATATGGAAGATGGTTTACTATATGCAGATAATAAAAAACATAGTGCTACTGCAGAAGTTCTAGAGGATACAGAAGAAGGTTTTGATGTTCCTCTCAATCAGATGAATGGAACCATTAATATTGAATCTGGACAAGTTATCATTATTGTTGTACCTCCTATAAAAGATGGTGGATCACGTGTTGCTAATATTGGTTTAGTTAGAGACATCTATAATGGCGGATATACTGAATGGGGTATTAAATCATTAGATAAAGTTGCAGCCATAGGAACTATTAGTCATGTTATTGCTAATACTCTTAATATTCCTATTGATATTGAATATGCAGCAGGTCCTGCTAGTGTTGCTTGTAGTAAAAAAGGATTGAATGTTATGCTTCTTGTTATAGGAAATATGGTGAAAAATGTTACTGCAACACTTGAAAAAGATAATGTTCGCTATAATATTGTCGATATTAAAAAAGAATGAAAATAGGAAAATTATAAAGAGTTTTTTTTTGAAATAGTAGTTTTTTCCTCTTTATTTTACTTTGTTTTAAAAACTCAATAATTATAATTTTTTTACCCAATATTATATTTATAGAAATTTTATAAATACAATTTAATAAAAAAAATATGGGAATTTTTAGTTTTCTTCTTGTAATAGTTTTAGCAGTGCAGCTGCTATTTCTATTGATTCATAATCTTGTTCTATTAGTTCTTCTATTATTTCTGTTTGTTCTTTTAGGTTTTCTTTTTCTAGTGTTTCTGTTATTTTTTCTGTGATTATGTTTTTTCTGATTTTTTCCATGTCTTTGTATGATGGTACCTTTTTTTGTTTTATTTTTGTTTTTGTGTATTTTTTGATGTCTCTTAGTTTGAATATTTCTTTTCCTGATACGAATGTGAATGCGTATCCTTTTTTACCTGCTCTTCCTGTTCTTCCTATTCTGTGTACGTAGTATTCGTTGTCGTTGGGTAGGTCGTAGTTGAATACTGCTTCTACGTTGGGTACGTCTATTCCTCTTGCTGCGACGTCTGTTGCTACTAGTATTTCTGTTTGGTGGTTTCTGAATTTTTTCATTACTTTGTCTCTTTGTTTTTGTTCCATGTCTCCGTGTATTCTTTCTACTGGGTATCCTTGTATTCTTAGTTGTCTGCTTAGTTTGTCTACTTCTTTTTTGGTGTTACAGAATACTAGTGAGAGGTTTAGGTCATATAGGTCTATTATTTTGCATAGTGTGTCTGTTTTGTCTTGTTCTCTTATTTGGTAGTAGTATTGGTTTATTTTTGGTACTGTTAGTTGGTGTTGTGCTACTTTTAGGTGTTGTGGGTTTTTTTGGTATTTTTTTGTTAGTTTTTTAATGGTTTTTGGGAATGTTGCGCTGAATAGGAGGGTTTGTCTTTGTTTTGGTGTTTTTTTGAGTATTGTTTCTATGTCTTCTCTAAATCCCATGTCTAGCATTTCGTCTGCTTCGTCTAGTACGACTGTTTCTATTCCACTTAAGTCTAGTGTTTTTCTTCCTATGTGGTCTATTATTCTTCCAGGTGTTCCTATTACTATGTGGACTCCTTTTTTTAGTACTCTTATTTGTCTTCCTATTGGTTGTCCTCCATATACGGGTAGGATTTTGATTTTTTTCATGTATTGTGATAGTTTTCCTAGTTCGTTTGCTACTTGTAGGCTTAGTTCTCTTGTTGGGCAGATTATTAGTGCTTGTGGTGATTTGTCTGGTAGGAATATTTTATTTAGTACTGGTATTCCGAATGCTACTGTTTTTCCTGTTCCTGTTTGTGATTGTCCTACTATATCTTTGTTTTTTAGTGTGTGTGGTATTGTTAGTGCTTGTATTGGGCTTGGTTCTTCGAATCCCATTGTTTGTATTGCAGTTCGGATTTCTTTTTTTATTTTGAAATCATCAAATGTTTTTGGTTTAGCTTGTTTTTTTGCCATTATTAATCATTTCCTAGATTATATTCTTTTTATTGTGTTTGTGCATATTCGCAGTAGCTTTGGAATCTGCAACTTTTACATTTGTTTGGGTTTTTTGTTGGTATGAATGGTTTGGTTCCTTCAAATAGTCCATGTAATCTGTTTATTCTTTCTTTTATATTGTTTTCTACATTTTCATCGAATTCTTCTTTATATATTATGTTGTCTGTTCCTCTTTCTCTTATTGCTCCTACTAGTTGTCTTTTTTCATTTATCATGTCTTTAAATGCTAGGCAGTATGCTCTGATTTGATCTATTGCTGATTGGTATGCTTTTTTTCCTGGTTTATCGTCTATTATTACTATTTTATTTGGCATCATCCATATTTCGTCAATAAATCCTCGTATTCCATAGTTTTTACTTAAAACAAACATTTCTCGAGATATTGTTTTTTCTTTATGGCTGATATCTACTATTTCTTCAAGGGTTGCGGTTTTTGCTGTTTTTAAGAATTCATCTTCAAGTTTTTTGTGTTCAGAGCTTCCTTGTTTCATTTGTGGAGTTCTTTTTGTTTCTATTCCTTTTAAGTATTGTAAGTTTAATTGTTGTTCACAATATGCCATTTGGTTTAACCAGGAAATACTGAAGTTGTTTTTACCATCTACGATTTGAACGCCCTTGATTGTAGGATGATATGTTTTTTCATAATCCCAATTTGTATCTTTAAAATTATTATTTACCATTTTCTTTTAAATTCCCCTTAAATTATTAGTTATCTTTGTTTTATAATTTTTTTAAATAATATTTTATATTATGATTTACATATAATTTATTTGTGATTATATTATGAAGGGGCATAATAATAAAGCAAAGAAAATATTTTTAGTATTTATTGCAATTAGTTTGGTGATAGGTGGAGTTAGTGTTGCATACTCCTTAAATTTTGGTTTAGAGGATATTATTACTAATGCACAGTATATGATTAGTAATGAGACTGCAGCCAGTATTCCAAATACACTTGAAGGTCATTATGAAGCCAGTGGTATTTGTACCAAAGTAGTTGATGGTGATACTATTTGGGTGTTAGGTGTTGGTAAGGTTCGTTTTGTTGGTGTTAATACTCCTGAAAAGGGAGAGCCTGGATATCATGAAGCTAAAGATTTTGTGAATAAATTATGTTTAGGCAAACCTGTTGGTTTAGATATTGATAATGCTAAACATTACGATAAGTATAATCGTACTTTAGCTGTTGTTTATTTGGAAAATGGAACTAATCTTAATCAATTAATATTACAGGAAGGTTTTGCAGAAATAATGTATATTCCGCCAAGTGAATTTAATCCTTACTTATGGCAATAAAAAAAATAGGAGTATTCTTTAATTTTGATTATAATATATTGTGGAGGTTTAATGAAGAATTGACAAGGGATTATCTTAAAGTAATAGTTGCATTATTGGTAATTATCGTTATGAGTTTTATATTTCTTAATGTTGTGATACCTGCTAATGATTCAAGTGATTCTGAAAATGTGAATACTGGTCCTAGTGAAATCACAATACATCCTACAGGCGAAGTAGGTAAAGGAGTGCAAACACTTCAAGATAATAATCAAGGTTATATTGCAATGATAACTGATGAGAGTGGGCAAACATATTATTTTGTTAATCGTTCCACAGTTTTAAGATGGTATAATCAAACTAATGGTAATTATAGTGCTCCATTTAAAGTTATTTATTTTAATGGTACTGTTAATGGAGATAATAATTCTAGAATTATCTCAAGAGTTTTATAATTATAAAAATTTTAACTCTTTTTTTTCCAAAAAAGATTTTAAAATCTTTTTTTTTTGGAAAATAAGAGAAAAAAATCTTTCTTTTTTTATGTTAATGGAGAAAAATTTTTCTAAGAAAAATCCGTTAGATGTGGATATTCGAACAGCTCTTGTTTATCCTAATGAGTATAAAGTTGCAATGAGTAATCTAGGATATCAAATAATATATAACATTTTAAATGATAGAGAAGATACTTATTGTGAACGATTTATCTATCCATATCTTAGAAGCTTAGAAACTGGTAGTCCATTAAGTGATTTTAATATTATTGCATTTAGTCTACAGTATGAAGAAGATTATTTTAATATGGTTAAAATATTAAATGATTCAAATATTCCTTTAAATAAAGAAGATAGATTGGAAGGAAAGGATCCCATAATAATAGCAGGAGGTCCTTGTGCAAGTAGTAATCCTTCTGTTATAAGTGATTTTAT
>CAZJLS010000090.1:0-5004 GCA_964547125.1 uncultured Methanobacteriaceae archaeon
GAAGAACTTGAAAAAGCCTTACCCTCTTATAAACTTGTAACCACACAATTCATAATAAATGAATTAAAAGGTTTATCAAGAAATAAAAAAGGCAAAATAAGGGTTAATGCAAAACTAGCATTAAAATATGCTAAATCAAGAAACATAACAATAAAAAATATACCTTTACAAGAAAACGAAACAGTTGATGATGCCTTAATAAGAATCAGTAAAGTAATAGCAACAAACGACATAGAACTAAAGAAAAAGGCAAAAAATCAAGGAAAAACAATAGTATACTTACGACAAAAACGATATGTTATGATAGATGGACATATATAAAAAAAATTTAATAATCATATTACTATTATAAAAAAAATAAATATTATCAAAAAAAACTTAAAAAAAGGTGGATTAAATGAATTACTGGAAAGATATAGAACCTGGAGAAGATATACCTGAAGTATTCAATGCAATAATTGAAGTTCCAAAAGGATCTAGAAATAAATATGAATATAATAAAGACAATGAAATATTCATGTTAGATAGAGTTTTATACTCTCCATTACACTATCCTGCAGACTATGGTTTTGTACCTCAAACAATCTACGATGATGGAGATCCAATGGATGTACTTGTAATCATGGAACAACCAACATTCCCAGGATGCTTAATTGAAGCAAGACCAATAGGTATAATGGGCATGATAGATGGTGGAGATGCAGACTATAAAATTCTAGCAGTACCAGTAAACGACCCAAGATTCGACGACTTTAAAGACATTGATGATGTTCCAGAACACTTCAAAAAAGAAATAAAACACTTCTTCCAAGTATACAAAACTCTAGAGGGAAAAGAAGTAGAAGTCTTAGATTGGGAAAATGCAGAATCCGCAAAAAAAGAATTGAAAAAATCTATAAAAATGTATAAAGAATTATAAAAAAATTTTTAGAGGGGAATAAATCTTGTATTATATTAGTAAAATAGAAGACACAGTAAGAATCCCACCTTCCCGTTTTGAAGAAAATCGTGAAGATGTTGCTATCGAAACCTTAAATGAAAAATATAATGGAGTACTTGACAACGAATTAGGATTACTAGTTAGTGTAACCAGTATTGATGAATTAGGTCAAGGAAAACTCATAATGGGTGATGGAGCAGCATTCCACAAAGTAATATTCAATGCAATATTCTACAAACCTGAACAACAAGAAATCATTGAAGGAGAAGTAATAGAAATTGCAGAATTCGGAGCATTCGTAAGAATGGGACCAATGGATGGACTTGTACACGTATCACAAGTAACAAACGATTACATATCATATGATAATAAAAACGGAGCACTACGTGCAAAAGAATCCAATAAAGTACTAGAAGAAGGAGATCAAGTAAGAGCAAGAATAGTTGCACTAAGTATAAAAGGAAAATCCATAAAAAATAGTAGAATAGGATTAACCATGAGACAAAACGATCTCGGAAAACTCGAATGGATAGAAGAACAAAAAAGAAAAGAAAAAAACAAAGCTAAAAAGAAGGGATAAATAATGGCAGAAAAAGCATGTACAATGTGTAAAAGAATATCTCACAAAGATAAATGCCCTGTATGTGACAATCCAACAAGTGATAATTGGAGTGGATTATTAATAATAACCGACCCAGATCAATCACAAATCGCAGAAGAATTAAATATAACAATCCCTGGTGAATACGCACTAAGAGTAAGATAAAAAAAACTCACACTATTACTGGAATTAAAAAATGTTATTTCAAATAGATGAAACATCAATATCAGAATTCAAAAAACCATTAGGAAAGCTCTATCCTAATTTCAATGATGCAATACTTGATATTAAAAAAGCAGAATTCTTAATTTCAGTAGGAGACCAAACAACAAAAAATCTCTTTGACAATGATATAATACCAGATTTAAGTATTATAGACAACCTTATACAAAGAAAAAATCACAATCATAATATAATACAAGAAGACAACATACTAAAAGCTGAAAACCCTCCAGGTACAATTACACATAATCTATGGGAAACCATAGATTCTGCAATAAAAACTACTCAAAAAGACAAAATCAAACGTCAAATAGTAGTTAAAGGGGAAGAAGATCTTGCAGTTCTTCCCTGCATATTAATTGCACCACAGGAAACAATAATCCTCTACGGGCAACCAAACGAAGGATTAGTATACTTAAAAGCTTGTGATGTTGTAGAAAAAGCAAAAAAATTAATGTCATATAACAAACTATAAAAAAAATAAATTCAGAGGTTATAAACCATGGAATACACAATAATAGAAGAAAAAGAAAATAAATTATTAAGCAGAAAAGAAGTAAAATTCGAAGTAGACTACGATGGAGAACCAACACCAACCATACTTGCAGTAAAAAGCAAACTCGTAGCATTACTCGGAACAAAAAAAGACTTAATCGTTGTAGATAATCTTCAACCAAAATACGGTGAACCAGTAGCTGAAGGATACGCAAAAATCTACAATAACAAAGAAGCATTAAACGACATAGAAACTCCAAGTGTTCTAGAAAAAAATAAAGAACCAGAACCAGAACCAGAAGAAGAAACCGAAGAAGAAGCAACAGAAGAAACTGCAGAAGAAACCGAAGAAGCAGAAGAATAAATATACTAAAAATATTATAAAAAAATAAAGGAGATAAAAAAAATATGAAAGTAAGCAGCCTTTACAAAGTAGATGGAGACAAATTAGAAAGAAAAAACAAAATCTGCCCAAAATGTGGAAACGGAGTTTTCATGGCAGAACACAAAGACAGAGTATCCTGCGGTAAATGCGGATACACAGAATTCAAAAAATAATTTTAATACCAAAAAAAAGTTTTACAAAACCTTTAAAAAACCATTTATAAAACTTTTTTAAAATTAAAATTATAAAAAAACACACAAACTATTTTTTTACATAAAATTAAAAAAAAAACATTCAAATTCACTTTTTTAAACTATTACTCATAATTCAAACAAATCTTATTTTAAAAAAAACTAAAAAAAAAGCATGTGGAGTTGAACCCAATTGAAAATTAGAAGTGGAAGACTAGCCAAAGAAATGACAGAAGAAGCAGCAGAATACACATCATCACTAGAATTTGATAAATACATATTCTATGCAGATATCAAATGCAACATGGCACACACAATAATGCTTAAAGAAGAAAATATAATAAACTCCACAATCGCAGATAATATAATAGCCTCCCTAACACAATTACAAGAAGAAGGATACGATGCACTAGAATTCGACCCAAGTGTAGAAGATGTGCACATGGCAGTTGAAAACTATGTAACAAAACAAATAGGATCCGATGCCGGATTTATGCACACAGCAAAATCAAGAAACGATCAAGTAGCAACAGACATAAGACTAGTACTAAGAGAAAAAATAAACGAAATAGAAACAGAAACACTTGATTTTATAGAAGAACTAATAGAATTCGCACAAAATTACACAGAATCCGTATTTATAGGATTCACACACTTACAACATGCCCAACCAATAACAATAGCACACCACCTAATGGCATACGCACAAAGCTTAAAAAGAGACTACCTAAGATTTAAAGACACATACAAAAGAGTAAACATAAACCCATTAGGTTCAGCTGCAATGACAACAACAAGCTTCCCAATAAACAGAGAACTAACCACAAAACTACTAGGATTCGACTCATACATGGAAAACAGTATGGATGGAGTATCAGCAAGAGATTTCATAGCAGAAACAATATTCGACTTAACACAACTATGCACAACCCTATCAAGAATATGTGAAGAACTAATAATCTGGAGTACATATGAATTTAATGTAATTACAATGGCAGATGAATATTGCAGTACCAGCAGCATAATGCCACAAAAAAAGAATCCAGATGTAGCAGAAGTAGCAAGAAGCAAAGCAACAAGAGCAAATGGTGAATTAACAACAATACTAACAATGCTAAAAGCACTACCATACACATACAACAGAGACTTACAAGAAGTAACACCTCACTTATGGAATGCAATAGAAAACTCACTAGCAACATTAAAAATAGTTAAACACATGATACTAACAGTAAACTTTAATGAAGAAAGATGCCTTGAATTAGCAAGAAAAAACTTCGCAACTGTAACCGACTTAGCAGATTTAATAGTAAGAGAAGCAAAAATCCCATTCAGAACAGCACACAAAATAGTTGGAAGAGTAGTAAATAATGCCGTAGAAAACGGATGGGAAGCAGAAGATATAACATCCCAATTCATTGATGAAATATGTGTTGAATTAGAACTAGAAAAATTAAATCTTGATGAAAAACTTGTACACAACGCTTTAAACCCACTTGAAAATGTTAAAATGCGAAAAGTCCCAGGAGGACCATCACCAGAAATGGTTAAACTCGCAATTAAAAACATGAAAGACTTCCTCAAGGAAGAAAGATAATCTATTTTATTAATGTAATTAGCATATTCCAAATCTTTATATCTTTTTAATTTGAAGTATTGATTTATTATTTTAATTTATAAAATTTTTAAAAATATGGAAAACACCACCAATTTTAGCCCAAAAAATGTTGTCCGCAAAAACCAAAAAATAATAAAAAAAATAAAAAAATTATTAAAAATTATCTCAACAAAAAAACAATAAAACAAGTAAAAACAAATAACAACAGAATTAAACAAAAAAATAATAAACATATGCCTATTAGATAATAAATAATATCAATTTAAATAATATTATAAAAAAATAATATAAATATAACAAATATAAAATAAATTAAAGAAAAATAATATAGTAAATCAAAAATTAAACAAAAATTAAAAGTTTTAAATTTTCATAAAAATAACATCTAAAAATAAGATTTTACATAGGTGCGGAAAACACCCTAATTTTCAAGCCAAAAAATTTTGTCCGCAAAAAAATTTTTAAAGAAGCAATAAAAATCTTTAAAACATATCAAATAAAGAAAATTAAATACAGTTGAAATTATGTTTATAGGACAAACATAAATAAAAC
>CAZJLS010000091.1:0-4960 GCA_964547125.1 uncultured Methanobacteriaceae archaeon
GGTAGGATTGTTGGTTTTACTGAAGCTTTAGGTTGTTATGCTCATCCTTATTTCCATTCTGCTAAACGTAGAAATTGTGATAGTGATGAAGATAGTGTTTTACTTTTATTAGATGCATTATTAAACTTTTCTAAGTCTTATCTTCCAAGTACTCGTGGAGGGAGTATGGATGCTCCCTTAGTTTTATCTACTCGTATTGATCCTGCTGAAATTGATGATGAATCTCAAAAAATTGACATTATGCCAAGATTCCCATTAGAATTCTTTGAAAAAACTCAAGAACCTTTAAAACCGGGTGAATTATTGGACTATGTTGATAATGTTGGTATGCATTTAGGCCAGCCAGAACAATACGAAAATTTAATGTTTTCGCATAATACTTCTAATATTCATGCTGGTCCTCATACTTGTTTGTATAAGAAGTTAAATAGTATGTCTGATAAAGTTGATGCCCAGATTAAACTTGCTGAGCGTATTAGAGCTGTTGATCAAAGAGGTGTTGTTGAGAAGGTTTTATCCTCACATTTCTTACCTGATATTATGGGTAATGTAAGAGCTTTCTCTAGACAAAAAGTTCGTTGTACTAGTTGTAATTCTAAATATAGAAGAATACCTTTAACTGGTAAGTGTAAATGTGGTGGAAATCTTATTTTAAGTGTTTCTAAGGGTTCTGTGACAAAATATTTAGAAATTTCTCAAGATTTGATAAATAAATATCCGGTTTCTCATTATCTTTCACAAAGACTTGAGTTGCAAGAGGAGGGAATTAAGTCTTTGTTTGAAAGTGATAAATCTCAACAAGTTAATTTGGATGCCTTTTTCTCTTAATTTAGGGTAATTTATTTTCCTAAATTTTCATTTTTTTATTCTATGCAGTATGCTTATTTTTAGATTTATTGAGTTAATATCTATTTTTTATTATTATTGGGCTTAATATTTTATTTTTTTATTGTTTTTTTTGTTTTTATTTAATTTTTACTTTATTTATTTATTTTTAACTTTTATTATTCTTGTTATTACTTTTTGCTTGTTTTTTTATTAATTTTATTATCTATGGATTAATTTTATATACTGATTTTTACATATATTATTATTGTCTTATTCTAAGATTTTTTTGTAATAAATTAATTTAGTTTGATAGTATACGAACAATTTATATATTATCAAAACCAAAATAACATTATCATATTAGTTTACTTTATAAATTTTTTTAGGATGGTAAAATGGAGAATAAATTTAAATCAAGTTCAACTACACCACAAAAAATACAACTACGAGTTGTAAAAAATAACGGTGTAGAAGAAACTTTTAGTTATGAAAAATTATTAAAATCATTAATAATGGTCGAAGCACCATTTTTCGAATGTGAAAAAATAGTTTCAAATGTAGTTGAATCTCTATATGATGGAATAACAACAAAAGAAATTAAAAAAATGATTTATGATGATTTAGAAATCATAGATCCAGAAGCAGCAAACAAATACCTAGCAAAAACAACACTAAAAGTACGTACATCAAGAGATACAATAGAAGCATTTGACTTATCAAAAATAGCAAATACATTAGTAGAAGAAACTGGAGCAAGCCAAGAAACAGCATTCCAAATAGCATCTGATGTATGGAAAGAACTTAAAAAATTAAATGTTGACTTCTTAACAGCACCAATGATTCGTGAAATAGTTAACACAAAATTAGTTGAATACGGACTAGAAGACTTAAGAAGCAGATACACCCGTCTAGGAATACCAGTATTCAATATAACAAGCTTAATAGAAAATGGTAATAGAAGTAATGCAAACATGATGCATAACCCAGAAACCATACACAAATATGTTGCAGACGAATCATTAAAACAATACGCATTATTACACATGCTACCATCACACTTATCAGACGCACACATGATGGGAGACTTACACATACACGATTTAGAATACTTCGCAAGCAGACCTTTAAATTGTCTCCAACATGATATACGTGCATTCATAAAATACGGATTAAAAGTAGATGGATCAGGTGACCACACAAGTGTAGCAAAAGCACCAACCCACATGGAAACACTCATGAACCACACTGGGGAAGTAATGCTAGCAGCACAACAAAACATGAGTGGTGGACAAGCAATGAGTCTTTGGAACGTATTCACAGCACCATTTGCAAGAGGACGTTCATATGAAGAAATAAAACAATGTACTCAAATGCTCATCTACAACCTCAACATGGCATATGCAGCAAGAGGTTCACAAGTACCATTCACAAGTATGCAACTAGAATTCGGAGTACCAAACTTCCTCAAAGACGAAACAGCATACGGACCAAGAGGAGAAATAGTAGGAACATACGGAGACTTCGAAGAAGAAGTAAGAATGATACAAAGAGCATTCACCGAAAACTTAATGGAAGGGGATGCAGAAGGAAAACCTCACTTATTCCCAAACACCATCTACACACTACGTCCAGAAACATACAAAGGAGACTATGAAGAAGACCTCCACTTAGTACACGAATTAAGTGCAAAATTCGGATCTTCATACTTCGTAAACATGTTCCCAAAATACAGAGGAAACCTCGCAAACTACATGGGATGCAGAACACAATTAAACGATAATTGGACAGGAGACTGGGATAAAGACTGTTTAAGAACAGGAAACCTAGCATATGTAACATTAAACCTACCACGTATGGGATACACTGCAAAAGACGAAGACGAAATCTTCGAACAACTAGACGAAAAAATGAAACTTGCAGAAGAAATCTTATTAATCCGTAGAAACCAAGCACTTCACGCATTCAACAATTACAACATTTTACCATTCCTAAAACAAGAATACGAAGGAGAATCATACTACAGAATAGAAAATTCCACACTAAGTTTCGGATTCAACGGATTAAACGAAATGCTCATGGCACTATTCGGTGTAGGAGTAGAAGACCCAGATGCAAACAAATTCGGAATAAAAGTAATCAAATACATGCACGACCATGCAGCTGAACTCAAAGACCAAACAGGACTAAGATGGAGTACCATCCAAACACCAGCAGAATCCACAGCATACAGATTCGCATCAATGGATCATGAAAAATTCGGAGACAAAGCAATACTCAACGGAGAAGAAGGAGCATACTACTACAGCAACAGTAACCATGTACCCGTAGACACAAACAAATCACTAGTAAGCAAAATAAAAACAGAAGAACCATACCAAAAATACACTCTCGGAGGACACATATTCCACGCATTTATGGGAGAATCCTACAGTGACCCAGAAAGTTTAATGAGTCTAACAGAAAAAATAGCTAAAAACTCAGACATAGGATTCTGGGCATATAGTAGTGCACTAAGCTTCTGCTTAAAATGTAAAACACTCATGAAAGGATTAAACAACAAATGTCCAACATGTGGAGAAGTAGAAGAAGTAGAATGGTATGACCGTATAACCGGATATGTGCAACAAGTAGGACACGCAAAATCCAGTAATGGTGGATGGAACAACGGAAAAAGACAAGAACTAGTAGACCGGTCACGTTTCCAAAAATAAAATTCCAAAAATTCCATCCTTTCTTTTTTTAAAATCATAATTCTTAAAAAATAGAAAAAAACACAATTTAAGAATTATGATTCCATTTTACCAATAATAACTATTTTTAAAACATATTATTCTAATTTTAAAACAATTAATAAAAAATTTACATAAATTTAAATAATTATTTTAATAAAAATATTAATTACAATTAAATAAGATAGAATATTATAATATTTCCACATTTTTTTACTATTTTATATTAAAAAGGTGATTTGTATTTCAGATGAAAAACAAACAAATAATGATTTAAAAGAAAAACTAGATGCAAAAAACAAAAAAATTAAAAATCAAGCTGAAGAGCTAAGTTACTTAACTAATAAAGTAGTTCCAGAATTAAAAAAAGAAAATAAGGAACTTAAACAATTAAAAATAGAATTAACCGAAGCATTAGAAGATGCAACAAAAAAATATTTCGACCAATTAGAAATAAATGCAGATTTAAGTGACAGTGTCACCAGAAAAGGTGCAGACCTTCAACTAGCTAAAGTAAGATTAAAAGAAATAGAAAAAGAATTATTAGAAATTGAAGAAAAAGGCTTAGCTGAAGTAGAATCACAAAATCAAGAAAAATCCAAAGAAAAACCTGAAGTTTCATCTGAAGAACTAAATAAAAAAGATAAAGAAATTAAAAATATAACTAAAGAATTAAATAAAAAAGAAAAGCAATTAAAAGAAAAAATAGAAGAAATAACCCATTTAAATGAAGAAATTATTCCTAATTTAAAATCTGATTTATCAAATGTTAATAGTGAATTAAAAGATCTTAAAAATTCAATCAATGATAAAAAAGATGATACTAAACTTAAAATAGTTCAACTTGAAAATGAAATTAAAGATTTAGAAAAAGAAATCTTAAAAAGAACTCAAAATAATGACCGTCTTCAAAATGAATTATCAAGTAAAGATAAATTAATAAATAAACTTGAAGAAAAAAATAGAAATCTTAGTAAATCTATTAAAGAAAAATCTGAGAAAGGATTTTTATCTAGATTAAGAGGTTAAATACAATAACCTTCTTATTTTTTTTACTCTTTTTTTATGTTAGATGATGATTATTATATGGATTTAGCTATTGTTGAGGCTAAAAAATCTTTAGAATCTAATGGTATTCCTATTGGTGCTGTTTTAGTTAATAATGATGGTGAAGTTATTTCTAAAGGTTATAATAAATTAATTCAAAAGGATTCTGTTATTCTTCATGCTGAAATGGACGCTATTGAGAATGCAGGTCGTTTATTTTATGATGATTATAAAAATTTAACATTATACACTACACTTTCACCTTGTCCAATGTGTTCTGGAGCTATTGTTTTGTATAATATTCCTAGAGTTGTTATTGGAGATAATATTTCTTTAAAGGGTGCAGAAGAATTTTT
>CAZJLS010000092.1:0-4837 GCA_964547125.1 uncultured Methanobacteriaceae archaeon
TTTTTTATAGAAAGATTTATAAAATATGAATTATATATTTATTATTGTTAGTTGCCGGGGTGGCTCAGCTGGTTAGAGCGCACGGCTCATAGGGTTTTAAGAGAACTGCTCTAACTTATTCCTGGGATACCGTGAGGCCACGGGTTCGAATCCCGTTCCCGGCATTATTTTTTTATCCTAGGAATTTTTTTAATATTTTTACTATTTTTTACTATTTTTTTTATCGTAAAAAATATAACAATAGTTATATAATATATTATTAATAAAAAAAATTATAAAAAAATAAATGTGATAAATCATGCCAACAAGATATATTGGAATGGGTTACTGGGAAATAGCAAGTAGACAAATGAGCATAGTGACAAAAAGTCAACAAAACAGATTCAAAGATTCAAAAATAACTGTAATAGGCTGTGGAGGTATTGGAGGTTCCGTAATTGAAATGCTTGCACGAATGGGTGTAGGAAAACTAACATTAGTAGATAAAGATGCATTTGACTTATCTAATTTAAATAGACAATTATTAAGCACAACTGAAACATTAAACATAGATAAAACCGAAGCTGGATTAAATAGGGTAAAAAAAATAAATCCTTATGTAAAAGTAAATGCAATTAATGAAGCATTAACAGAAAAAAATGCTAAAAAAATAATTAAAGATAATGATATAGTAATCGATGCATTGGATAACTTAATAACAAGAATTATATTAACTCGATCAACAAAAGAAGAAGAAATACCATTAATACATGGAGCAATACATGGAACTCAAGGAGAAATAACAGTATTTGACAAAACAACACCTACATATGAAGAAATGTTTGGACTACCATCAATAGGCAAAGAATTAAATGAAGATGTAATTAAAAAAGTTCAATCTTTAACAAGAGGTGTTCCTCCAGTAATAGGTCCAGTACCTAATATAATTGGTAATATGGAAGCATTTGAAGCATATAAATATATTACAGGTATTGGTAAAGTTCATTTAGCTCCCAAATTACTTAAATTTGATTTATTAGATTTAAATTCATTCAAAACTGTGGAATTGTAATATTATTCAGGTATTCTTTCTTTAGGAATAACAATAGCTTCTCCAAATGGATTAATAGCGATACCCTGTATTTCTTCAGGGTTTTTATTAATCATCTCAACATAATTTTCTAATTTAACAATAATAGCATTCTGTTTAACTTCGTCTTTAGCTATTTCTTCCTCATCAGTAAATGCAGGGAAGAAATTTTTCCCATCTTCAGAACTAATCAACATAAAATTCAAAGGCGTTTCTTGATCAAGTGTTATTTCACCATTTTCATCAATAAGGTCTTTTATATCCCCATCTATTTGTATATCTACAGGTGCTAAAAATGATGCATTTTTCACTTCATCAAAAAAACTTTTTTCAACATCTGAATTATATTCAACATGCAATTCATGAATAAGATTTTTTAATTTATCATTTTTTACTGGGGGTAATTGATTAATAATATTTCCACATTCTATACAAAATTTATCATCTGGGCTTAATTTCGCACCACATTTTTCACATATCATTTTATTCCTCAAAGAATTATTTTATTATAATTTTTTATAGTTTATCCATTTCTTCAAATAACATTAAATGTTTAGCAGCTTCAACATCAACATTAATATTTTGTTCTTTTAAAGCAGCAATACTATTGAGTCCACTATTTGCAACTATTCCGAAGTTATAATTATCTACTTTAGCATTATAAACTAATTCTCTTGGTTTTCCTATTTTAGGAATATTTAATCCTATTTCATTCATTGTATTGAGTATTTTTTCACTTTTATTTCTTGTAATATACGGTGCTTCTTTAATTGAAGCTAAAATATATTTTGTTCCATTATTGCTTATATTGGTCATACCTTTGTTAATAAAAATTTTATGGGGGTCAATTGATGACCCATTATAAGATATAAGTTCAACGAATAATTTTTGTTTGTTAAGTTCTAATAATCCACCATATCTTGGATTACACATTATTCCATTTTTGATTAAAACTCCATCTATTGTTAAACTACAAACTGTGCCAATACCAATTTTATTTTCATCTTTTGGATGGTTGATTATTTTATAATATGGATTTATAAAATGAGGTAATGTTTGATTAACATTTTTCATTATTTCAATAGATTTATCCAAGTCATTTTTATTAATATAAGATATATTTGCAATAATGTGTCCAGTTTTGGTTTTTATGTCAAAATCAACACCATCTAATAAATTCCAAGTTTTTGATAATAAGAAAGAAATTTTTTGTTTTGTTTTATTGGTGGGTTTTTTAATTATTTTTGTTGGAGTATTAGCTTTTTTTAAGTTGTTAATTTTTTCCAGTTCGTCTATTGTTTTTATGTTGATGTTATATCCTAATTCTTGGGCTAAACAGAATGGGGTAACTCCTCCAATTATTGTAACTCCAATTAAATCTTTACTTACAGGTATTCCCAATGTTCTTTCTCCATCGTGACCTATACTTAATACTCCCTCTATATTTATTTTTTTGAGTTTTTTTAGAATATTTATTGTTTTGTTTTTTGTGTTACTAGGTATTACTCTAAAATTTGCTGGTATAATTCCATTTCCTTCTTCTATTACTTTTTGAATGGATGTCATATCTTTAGATATGAATGCATTTATTGGGGATAGGGATGTTTTGTTGTAAGATATTACTTCAGTGAAATGTGTTGGTTTGTAGTTTTCTATTTCTACAAGTCCTCCATATATAGGTTGTGAAGGTATTCCATTGGATAGTAGTACTCCATCGATGGTTGTGCTACAAATTGTTTTTATAATGTATTTTGTTTTGTTGTTTTCTGCTTCTTCTTTTATGTTTATAAGTGGACTTACTGCTAGGCCATGTTGTATTGCTTTTTTTATTAGGTTTATTACTTCTGCATCGTATGTTTCTATTGTGTTTGTTATTATATCTCCAGTTTGTGTTTCATATTTTAAATCAGTTTTATATATCATTTCTTCAAATTTGGAGTGTATGAAGTCGACTTGATCATATATTAGGCCTTTTTCTAGTTTTATTTTTCCCAATTCTGTTATTATTCTTCCGGAGTATCCTATTCTTTCAGTGTATCCTTTTTCATCTAGAATCTGCATATGATATCGAACTGCTCTTTCTCCAAGATTATAACCTTTGTTTTTTAATTCGTTTGCTATAATTTTGGAGCCTATTGCTTTATCTTGTTCGTTTAAAATTCTTAGAATTTCTATCATTCGATGTTCTGATTCTGACATGATATGTCGTACCTTTATTTTTTTGTTTTTTTATAATCCCATGTATATATTTTGTTCGTATCCGAATACTTTTACTCTGTAGTCTTCCCATTCTTCTGTTTTTGCTTTCATGAATGCATTGATTATATGTTCTCCTAATGCATCTTTGATTACTTCATCTTCTTCTAATGCATGGTATGCTTCCCATAAACTTGATGGTAAGAGGTCTATTCCTAGTTTTTCTCTCTCTTCTTCCGTTAATTTGTAGATGTTTATTTCTGTTGGTTTTCCTGGTTCTATTTTGTTTTCGATTCCATCCATTCCAGCTGCTAACATTGCAGTGAATGCGAGGTAGGGGTTACATGCTGGATCAGGTGCTCTGTATTCTACTCTTGTTCCTTTTCCTCTTGCAGCAGGAACTCTTATTAGTGCGGATCTGTTTTTCAGTCCGTATGCTATGTATACTGGTGCTTCGTATCCTGGAACTAGTCTTTTGAATGAATTAACTATTGGGTTTGTTATAGCAGTTAATGCTGGAGCGTGTTTTATTAATCCTCCTATGAAGTATAAGGCATCTTGTGATAGTCCTGTTTCACTTTCATCGTCTGCAAATAGGTTTTCATCACCTTTAAATAGACTTTGGTGGCAGTGCATTCCACTTCCGTTTTCTCCGAAAAATGGTTTTGGCATGAAAGTTACTTTGTAGTTTGAGTTATCAAATTCGGCCATATTTGCAACTATTGCTTTTACTGCTTGTTTGAATGTTATTACTGCATCTGCAGTTTTTAATGCATCATCAAATTTAAATGCTATTTCGTTTTGTCCAGGTCCTACTTCGTGGTGGCTAACTTCAACATCAAATCCTAATTCTTCTAGGTTTAATGTTAGTTCTCTTCTAACATCTGGTCCTTTATCTGTAGGTTCTACATCGAAGTATTGTGCATCATCGTATGGTACTGGGTATCCATCTTTGTCTATGTCTACTATGAAGAATTCTGGTTCTGGTCCGATATTGTATTTGTATCCGTATTTTTCTTTTAATTTTTTCAGTGATTTTTTTAGTATGCTTCTTGGGTCTCCAATGAATGGTTTTCCTTCTGGAGTGTATATATCGCATATAAATCTGCATACAACGGTTTCTTCAGGTCTCCAAGATAGTTTAGAGTATGTGGTTATGTCTGGTTTTAATAATAAGTCACTGTCATTGATTTCTACAAATCCTTCTATTGATGATCCGTCGAATGGCATTCCATGTTCGAATAGAGTTATTATTTCATTTTTTTCATAGGGGACAGTTATACTTTTTGGAATTCCATTTATATCTACAAATTGGAGTCTGACGAATCTAATTTTGTCTTGTTCCATTATTTGTATCATTTTGTTAAGTTCTTCAGACATTTTTATCAAATTCTCCACTTTTTATTTATTTTTTATAATTTTTTCTTCATATATTATTGAATTATTATTTATTATCGGAAAAGTACTTCCTATATTATATTATATTTTTTACTAAACTTTATAATTAAACTTTCCCTAAAAAGATAGTGTAAAGTTGTTACGGCATTTGTGTAAAATTAGTTTATTTGTTTA
>CAZJLS010000093.1:0-4800 GCA_964547125.1 uncultured Methanobacteriaceae archaeon
CAACTACCTAATCGGCCGCAGACCCATCCTTAGGCGAAAAAACATTTAAACAAAATACCATTACAGGAAAAATCATCTATCCGGTATTAGCCCCAGTTTCCCAGGGTTATCCCAGTCCTAAGGGTAGGTTATCCACGTGTTACTGAGCCGTACGCCAAGAATCTAAATTCTTTCGACTTGCATGGCTTAATCGAATCCCAATAGCAGTAGCTTCTGCCAGGATCAAACAGATTTGACAGAAAAAACATTAGTATCAGAAAGTACACTAAAAAAAATAGACGGAGTAATAATATTAACACACTATGTGTTTACTATGATATAACAATCAAATATCACCACATCTACAAAACCAACATCAAACTATAATAATAAAGTATTAAGTTCTCATGAAAAATGAAAATTTTACATAATCCCAATTAGGACTTTGTAAAATTTTGTAAATATAAAATAATAATTTAGCTATATGTGGAAAATAGTCATCATAGTCAAAATGAAAATTTTTCATTATAACTTAAACCAACGCCATAATAAAACATACAGCACAACCTATACAGAGAGCTACTACAATAACAAAAACAATTATAAACTATTGCAAAAAATCTTTAAAAAAAATATAAAAAAATATAAGAAAATAAAAAACTTAATATGGACTACTATGATCTTCAATACGATCTTTAATTACTTTATGAGGTTTTAAAAATATACCTTCATTATTACAATTTGCACGAATATGTTCTATAAGCATATTTGTAGGTAAACTTACAGGACAATTCTCAGTACATAATCCACATAAAGTACATTTAAATAATCCAGAATCTTTACTTGTTTCATCATCAGATATGAAACTACTTAATGCAACTCCTCTTCCACCAACATAATTATTATATCCAAATTCATTTCCTATTGCATTATAAACTGGACATGATACAGTACAGTTTCCACATCCTATACACCATAAACATTCATTAAATGCTTCACTTCTTCCATTATCTAATAGGAATAATACTACATTTTCTGCACCATACATGTTTTTGAATAATTTTTTCTCTATATCTGCTGTTTTTGATGGTCCACTTATTACATTCATATATGATGTTACTTTTTTTCCTGTAGCATATACTGTTTCTAGTTTTGCTATACTTATTGCATCTTCTAGTGTTGGTACTATTTTATCTATTCCTGCTACAATTATGTGTAATTTTTTTGATATGATGTGGTTTATATTTCCTTCATTGTGTATTAAGACTATTGATCCTTCTTCTGCAGATATACAGTTTGCTCCACTTATTCCAACATCAGATTTGTTCATTAATTCTAGAACATCTTTTTTAACTGCCTGCATTATTTCATGTGCATCTTCTGTTACAGTTACATCCATTTCTGGGGTGTTGTTTATTACATCTGTTATTGCTTTTATGTTTAGGTGTGCTATTGGTCCTGTTGGGTGTACTGGTATTCCTTCCTTGTCTTTAAGTTGTAGTATTCTGTCTCCCAAGTCTGTTGCTATGAAGTTTACATTGTATTGGTCTAGGTATTTTTCTATTTCTACTTCTCTTATGGTGTTTGATTTTGCTTTTACTACTGTTACATCTTCTAGTTTATCATATCTTGAGTGTTTTTCTATCAGTTCTTTTGTTTTTTCTTGTACTGTTTCTATGTCTTTTGCATATATTACTTCTATTCCGTTTGCTTCAAGACTTTGTTTTGCTTCTTGATATAGTTGTTGGTTGTTTTTTATTGCGTTTTCTCTTATTTTTTGCACTCTTTTTTTGAGTTCTTGCATTTTTGGGTCTTTCATTAGTTGGTTTGTTCTTTCGCTTGAGGTTTTGAAGGATTTTCTCATTGTTTCTAGTTCGCTTTCGAGCATCATTTATTTGTTTCCTCCATTTATATTGTTGTATATGAACTCTGATAGGTCAAGTACTGTTATATCTCCGTTTACTTCGAGGTTTAGTTTGCAGAATGGGCATGCTGTTACTAGCATGTCGGTTTTTGTGTCTTTTGCTTCTTGTATTCTTCTTTTTGCTATGGTGTTTGATATTTCATCGTATGCGGATTTTACTCCTCCTCCTGATCCACAGCATAGTGCGTTCATGCGGTTGTGTTCCATTTCTTTTAATGTTGCTATGTTTTCTATTACTTCTCTTGGTGCTTCTGATTCGCCTGCGTGTCTGCATAGGTGGCATGGGTCGTGGTATGTTACTTGCAGGTCTTCTTTGTTTAGTTGTATTTTACCTTCTTTTATTAATTGGTTTAATAGTTGTGATATGTGTACTATCTTAAGTTCTTCGTTTAGTATTTCTTTGTAGTCATCTTTTAGTGTTTTATAACATCCTGAACATGAGGTTATGATTGTTTCATCTTTATAGGGTTTTAGTTTTTCTATGTTTTCTTTCATCTGTTTTTTTGCATCTTCTTTAAACCCTGTTCTTAATAGTACTGATCCACAACATCCTTCATTTTCTAGGGTTTTATATTCTATTTCTGCTTTATCTAATATGTATCTTGTTGCTTCTTCTATTTGTGGCATTTTTTCTCTTGCTGTGCATCCTCTAAAGTATAACATGTTTATTTTTAACCTCTTATTCTTTTTTATCTTCGTCTTCTATTTCTTCTAAATTTGTTATTATTTCATTTTTTATTGCTAATTCTTTAACTAGTCTGTTTATATTTTGTTCTTGTTTGTCTACTTTATCATATAAATGAAATATTAAGTAAAAACATCCTATGATTGCTATTGCAAATAGTAAGTTTACTCCTTGTCCTATTCCAAAGTGATGTGCTATTCTGTCAGATAGTTGTGGCATGAATGCAAATACTAGTAGAGCTAACCATACTAATACCCATAGTATTAATGTTATGAGAGTAGTTTTACGGCTTTTGTATCTTAATACCATTATTGCTATAGATATTATTGTTAGTATTGTAAATAATATTTGGAATAGATGAAAATGTATTTCAAACATCATATTTTTTTACCTCAATTATTAATTTTTTTTATAGTCGGAACATGTCGAATATCATTTTTAGCATTATTTTTATTCCTACAAACATATTTGTTCCTTTTTGTGCTGTTTCATCTGTATATATTGTTGTTATTGTTACTTCAGCGAGTTTTAGTTTATTACTTTTTATTTCTTTTATGAATTCTGATGATACTGCGTATCCTTGTGACACTACATTTATTTTTGATGCTGCTTCTGCTGTGAATGCTCTTAGTCCTGATTGTGAGTCTTTTACATTTACTCTGTAGAATACTCTTGTTAATAGGTTCATCATTGTGTTTGCAAAGTTTTTGCTTAGTGGCATATCTTCAAATGGTCTTGCCCCTATTACTGCATCTGCTTCTTTGTCTTTTAGTGGTTTACATACCTTTTTAATATCATTTACTTCGTGTTGTCCGTCTGCATCAAATGTTAATATGTATTCTGCTTTGTGTCTTAATGCATCTTCTATTCCTGTATTAAGTGCTGCACCTAAGCCTCTATTTATTATATGTGATACTATAATTATCTTGTTAGGGTATTTTTTTTGTGATTTTTTAGCATTTTCTAGAGTGTTATCTGATGATCCATCATTTACTAATACTACATGATATCCTCTTTTTGCTACTTCTTCTATTACGGGGCTTACTGTAGTTTCTTCATTGTATGCTGGTATGACTACATAAACTCCTTGAGAATCTTCATCAATAATCTTATTATTTTCCATTAGTATCACATGTAAGTATTTTAAATTAGGATTTTTATTTTATAATGGACCTGCATCAGGTTTACCTTCACGTTTACCTTGTCCTGCTTCTCTTTTAAATTGTTTTGGTTTGAATTTCATTTTTATAATATTTTGTGCATGTTCACGTGCACGGGTTTCAGCTAGAAGTTTTAGTTCTTCATTATCTTCTTCTTCATCTTCATGGACAAAAACTTCAATTATGTGTGTGTTTGTCATTAGTTGTGCTGTTATGAGTCCTGTGCTTGCTTCATGTGCACACATTTTATCTTTTTGCATAGGACCTGGCATTCCTAATGCCATGACAATTTCGCATCCTTCTTCTTCTATGAGTTTTTTTGAAGCAACTGGTAAATCTTTTATCCCTGGAACTACTCTATGAATTATTTTTAAATCTGTTCCTGAACTTTGTAGTTCGTCTATTGCTGCTTTACCCATTTCAAATCGTGCAAATGTTGTTTCACATACTCCGATTTTATACACTTTAATTTACAACCTAAATAATTATCTTTTTTTATGAAAAAATCCTTTAAATTTGAAAAAAAATGAAAGGAAAAAATTTTATTAAATAATAATTTATATTAATTAAATTTATGATTAAACTAATATAAAATAGTATTCTTTTATATTAAAATATTGAAAAATAGTTGAAAAAATAAGGAAAAAAGTAGAGGTTATCTATGTTTTAGATATTTTCATTAATTTTTTTTATTGTTCAGTGTGGAGGTGTAAGTTTAGTCATATAAACATGATTAGTGCCTGTATCCATTAGTATTTTTATTGTATCTTTTATGAATGTTTATTAAATTTTCTGTTAGTTGTGTTTCATGTTATAGGTGTTTGTGTTTACGATTATATTTTTTTGGAAATATAAATCTAGATTGTTTATAGGATTAGAATTATTGTAAAAAGAGTATATTATAAGGAATATTTGAAAAAAAGAGATTAAAAAAAATAGAGTGTATTTTCCAGATAAATTATAAAATTCTTTTTTTATTATAATTTATTGGAAAATTTTTTTTTAGTGAAATTTTTTATTTTGCTATGTGATGTGTGTGTTTGTGGGTGTGT
>CAZJLS010000094.1:0-4691 GCA_964547125.1 uncultured Methanobacteriaceae archaeon
AATTGTTGTAAGAAGATGATTGTTGATTCTGTTGGTCTAAGCATTATAATTTGGTTAATTTCTGGAATATCGACCCCTTCATTAAATATATCAACTGTGAAAATATAATCCAGGGTATCTGGGCGTGTATCTGAGACTAAACGATCTATAGCTTCTTCACGTACTTGCTGATTATCTTCACCTGCTAAACTAACAGTATTATAACCTGCTTTATTAAACTTTTCAGATAATTCTGAAGCAACATCTTTTCTACTGCAGAATATTAAACCTTTAACACGATTACCTGAATATCCAAAGTATTCCGCCTTTTGAATAATGTGTTTAACTCTTTCATCAGATGTTAAATTATTAAACTCATCTTTTTCACGTATTTCAGCATCATCTAATGTTATAATATCCGATATTCCGAAATAATGGAAGGGACATAGCATATCTTCTTTTAATGCATCTTGTAATCTTATTTCATATGCAATATTATGATGGAATAGTTCATAAATATCAAAATCGTCACTACGGTCAGGTGATGCTGTCATACCAAGATAAAATTCTGGTTTGAAGTAATCCATGACTCTTTGATACGTTTCTGCCCCTGCATGATGACTTTCATCTATTACTATAAAATCAAAATGTGTTTTAGAGAATTTAGAATGTATATGTTCTTTACTCATTGATTGTATTGTGCTGAAAATGAAATCCTTATCATAGTCTTTTTTGTTTCCAGATATTAATCCGAAAGTTTTAGTATCTTTAAATACATTTTTATAAGTTTCTAATGCTTGTTTTGCTATTTGTTCGCGATGAACTAAAAACAATGCTTTTCCAGGGTTGATTTCTTTTAATGCGAATGCTGATGCATATGTTTTTCCTGTTCCTGTTGCACTTATTAATAATGCTCTTTTCTCTCCATTTTCATAGAAATCAACTAGTCTTTTTGTGAAGTCTTTTTGCATTTCGTTTGGAGTGAATTCTTCTTCATTTTTAAGTGATTCTTGGAATTTAAATGCATTATCCTTATTTTCATCATAAAATATTTCATAATCGTCAATACATTCTTCTAAAAGTAATGCTTCATCCCAATGCCTGTTAAATTCTTCTATAACATCATAATATAATGGACCATCTAATTCAGATTTTGTTAGTATGTTCCATTCTTTGTTTATTGTTAGTGCTTTTTGTGTTAAGTTACTGCTTCCTATAATTATATTATAAAATGCATCATGTTTGAAAATATATCCTTTAGTGTGAAATCCATGCTCCAAATCATTAACACGGTACATTTTAACTGTAACATTTTCTAAATCATTTAAACGCTTTATTGCTTTTGGTTGTGTGAAGCATAGGTAATCTGTTGTTATTATTTTTCCTTTAACTCCTTTTTCTTCTAGTTCTTTTAAATCTTGAAGTAATGGAGTTATTCCACTATCTGTTATAAATGCTACACTAATATAAAATTCATCACATTCTATTAGTTCGTTTTTAATTGTTGATAATACTTGTACTTCATCTGGTCCGTTGAATATAAAATCTGATGTCATTTTTTTTACCCCTTATTTTTCTAAAATTTCTCTTTTAATGCTTTTATAACATCTATATCTGCTGGTAACCATTCCACTATATCTATTTCTTCTATTGTTAACCATTTGCTGTCGTTGTGTTCTAGTAGTTCTATTTTTCCTTCTGTTACTTTTGATATGTAGCAGTGCATTGTTAAGTGGAATTCTGGGTATGTGTATTCTATTGTTGTTAGGAATTCATAGGGATCTATTTTTACATTTAGTTCTTCTTTTATTTCCCGTATTAGTGCTTGTTTTTGTGTTTCTCCAGATTCTATTTTTCCTCCAGGAAATTCCCACATGTTTATAAATTCACCATATCCTCTACGGGTTGCTAAAAATTTGTTTTCTTCTTTTATTATTGCTGCAACAACTTCTATTGATTTTTTAATTGTAAAACCTTCTTAAAACTTTTTATATTATATTTCTTTGTTTTTTAATTATAATAAAATTTATTTAATAGTTAAGTCTTAAACATATGATTATTATGAAAATGAAATTTACGAGCCATGAAGTTATTAATTTAATAGTTGCTTTTATTGTTATATCTTTAGGATTTGCAATTTCAGCTACAGGTAGGGATTTTAATAGTTTAACCTTTGTTTTACCGATTGTTATGATTGGTGCTGGTTTAGGTTTTATTTTGCATGAGATTGGTCATAAACTTAGTGCTATTCATTATGGTTATTGGGCAGAGTTTAATATGTGGCCAACAGGTTTGATTATATCTTTAATTAGTTCTTTTGCAGGTATTTTAATTGCATTGCCTGGTGCAGTTAATATTTATGGTAATTTAAATGACTATGAAAATGGTGTTATTTCTATTTGTGGTCCAATAGTTAACTTGATTTTAGCTATTTTATTTATTATAATTAGTCATATTTATTGGCCTACTGATATTTACACTAATAGTGTTATTTATTTAATCTGTAATTTTGGATATCGTGTTAATGCATATTTAGCCTTTTTTAATTTGTTGCCTATTGGTATTCTTGATGGTGCTAAGGTATTGAGATGGAATCCTGTTGTTTGGATTGTTACTATTGCTATAGCTGGAATATTGGCTTTTGGACATATGGTTAATATAACTTTTTAAGGAATACTTTGGTTATTTTCCAATACTTTTTTTCTTTTTTTTTGTATAATCCATGTAGTTAAATGGTTTTTGTATATTATCGGAATTAAATAAAAATTTATATTAATATGATTTGTAAAAAAATACTATTATAAAAACCTATTTAATTAAATGGTGGCAAAATTTAATGTTTAAGTCAAAAACTAAAAAAATTTTACTCTTTTTATTAGTTGCAGTAGTGCTTCTTAGTGTTTCAAGTGTAAATGCGGAAGATACTGATGTAACTTCGACTGATATTGATTTAAACGATTGTATTTATGTTAATAATTCTTATACTGGTGATTTAGAGGATGGGAGTGTAGAACATCCTTATAAAACAGTTGATGCTGGAATTGATAATCTTATAAATCAATCTAAAACCAATATCATTATTGCACATGGTGAATATGAAATAGATGGTCCAATAATTGTAGAAAATTATACTATGAATATTATTGGAAAAGGTAATGTAACTTTAAATGCTTGTGGAACTAGTAATATCTTCACATTTGTTGATGGGGATTATACTATAACGAATATAAAATTTATAAATGGAGCAGGTGTGAAAGTAGGGGGTGAAATCAGTTATGGTGGAGCGATATATATTGGTATATCTCCTGCTAAATTTGTTGAATCTATTTTAAATAATACAATTAATTATCCTAATTTATTATTAAAGAATTGTGTATTTAGAAATAATAGTGCTACTTATGGTGGAGCAATTTATGGAAATTACAGTACTATTCTTATGGAGAATGTATTATTTAGAGAGAATGATGCTCAATTTGGTGGAGCGATAAAAACTATAGAAACCCATTTATTAGTTGATGATTTATTATGTTCATTAAATACTGCAGAAGTAGGTGGAGCTATACATATGGATAAAACCTATGTAGAACTTGAAAATATATTGCTTACTTATAATAATGCTACAGCTGCAGGAGCAATTTATCTAGCAGATAGTGTTGCAGAAATTAAAAATGCAGTAATTGCTAACAATAGTATTATTAGCAAAAGTATGGGTGGAGGAGCATTACTTATTAAAGATTCTATAACTGCTATTACTGATTCAATAATTGCATATAATACTGTTGAAGGAATTGCGGCTGTTGGAGGAGCAATAGTAAATAAAAATATTTACTTATTAACTATGACTAACACCACGATTTATGGTAATAAGTTAACTGGTAACTATGCTTATGGAAGTGGAATATATAATTTAGGATTTTTAGAATTGATTGACTCAACAATAAGTGGAAATATTGTAAATTCAACAAATAATGATTCTAATCCAATATTCAATCCTAATGGACAGGTGAATATTAACAATACTGTAATTGAAGATAATGAAGTTATAGGTGAGGTAACAGATGGTCTAATGATTATAGCAATTTTCCAACCATATTTAATTGGAACTATTGACTATGATTATAGTAATTTACCTGAAAAATATGATTTGAGAAATGTTACTTTAAGTAATGGTTCTATTGTTTCTTATGTAACTCCAGTTAGAAATCAAGGAGATATGGGGAGTTGTTGGGCTTTTGCAACAATGTCCACATTAGAATCCAATATACTTGTAAGTGAAGGTATTGCATACGACTTTTCAGAAATGAACCTTATAAATGTTATGAGTACTACAGGTAGTGAAGGTTACGATTATACTAATAACCTAGGAGGAAATTATTATTATTCTTCAGCTTATTTCACACGTTGGAGTGGACCTGTAAATGAAACAGATGATCCATATAATACAAGTTCAAATCATTCTGCAGAAAACCTAACAGTAAATAAACATATACAAGATATAATATTTTTACCTCTTAGAACTGATTTTACTGATATAGAACAAATGAAAATAGCTATTTTAAAATATGGTGCTATAGCAGTTATGTATGATGCTACTAATTATGAAATGCAAGCTGCAATAACTAGTAATTCTACTACTATTTATGAACCTGTACCATCATCTATAAATCATGCTGTGGCTATTGTTGGTTGGGATGATAATTACCCTGCAAGTA
>CAZJLS010000095.1:0-4570 GCA_964547125.1 uncultured Methanobacteriaceae archaeon
GCAATAGAAAGCTCACATGCAGTAGCACATGTTAAAAAAATAGCAGGAAAAATGAACAAAGACGACATAATAGTAATATGCCTATCAGGAAGAGGAGATAAAGACGTAGCAGCAATAGCAAGATACAAAGGAGTTGACTTAAATGAGTAAAATCAAAAACGCATTTAAAGACGATAAAGCATTCATAGGATTCCTAACAGCAGGAGACCCAACACCAGAAAAAACAATAGAATACATACTCAAAATGGATGAAGCAGGAGCAGACCTAATAGAAATAGGAATACCATTCTCAGACCCAGTAGCAGAAGGACCAGTAATACAAGAAGCAAACATAAGAGCATTAAACAGTAACACCCACACAGACACAGTATTCAAAATAGTGGAAAAAGTAAGAGAAAAAACACAAGTACCACTAGTATTCCTAACCTACATCAACCCAGTATTCTACTATGGATACGAAGAATTCTTCAAAAAATCAGAAGAACTAGGAATAGATGGAATAATCATACCAGACTTACCATTTGAAGAAAAAGACGAAATACGAGAATACGCAGACAAATACAACATAGACATAATCTCACTAATCGCACCAACATCCAAAGAAAGAATAAAAATGATAGCAAAAGACGCAACAGGATTCATCTACGTCGTATCATCACTAGGAGTAACAGGAATTAGAAGCGAAATAAAAACAGACTTAAAATCAATAATATCAATAATAAAAGAAGTAACAGATGTTCCAACAGCAGTTGGATTTGGAATAAACACAACAGAACAAGCCAAAAACATATCAAAAATATCAGACGGAGTTATCGTAGGATCAGCAATAGTAAAAATAATAGCAGAACACGGGGAAAACGCAGGAAAACACATAGCAGAATATGTTAAATCAATGAAAAAAGCAGTATCACAAAAATAAGATACTGCTTAATCTTTAAACTTAGTAATTCGAATACTCATAATCACTATCATTATTCCAATAACAATAACACCTAACATTGGAATAAAAAACGAGGATAACAACGCTAAAAGATATCCTCCAAACATTAAGGCTCTCTCTAAATTTCCACGAGTTTCATCAGGAATAGTATTTGGATTAGCATTAGTTATTGCAATATCAACAAATTGGAAACTTAAAGTCCAAAAAAGAATAACTAACACATAAATATTTGCAGCTAATGTACTATTCGGGAATTTACCCATCAAACCCGTAGAAAAAGGAACTAAACTTATAAGAAGCAACCAAACCCCATTTGCAATAAATACCTTCCCATCAATTACATCAGCTTTTTCAAAAGCATTATGATGAGATCTCCAAGAAGCATAAATCATAGCAAAACTAACAATATATGCTAATAAAGTAGGAAGTTGCTCCGAAAGAGCAATTATAGATAAAGTATCTGGGACTGCTAATTCTAAAACCATTATAGTAGCAGCAATTGCTACAATACCATCACTTAAAGCTGTTATTCTATCTTTATTCATAATTAATAATCCTAAAATTAAATAATATAATATAAATTTATATCACTTCTTATTAAATAAAAATTTCACATTCAAAAATTTTCTACTTAGTGTGTTTTATATAAGATGAATAATAAATACAAATAACAATTATAAAAATTTTACAAAATATTATAATATTAATTTTTCATAAAAACAAAATATTAGGGGTAAATGAAGACAATGGCAAGAAAAGACGATAAAATGAGTATGCCAATGAGTGGTGCAGGACTAGTAAGATATTTTGATGATGAAAGTGTAGGGCCAAAGATTTCACCACAAGCAGTAGTTATAGCAACAGTTATACTAGCAATATTCTGCTTTGTTTTAAGATATTCTATTTAAATAATCTTATATTTTCATTTTAAAAAAAGAAAAAAATATAATATAAATGTTTTTTCTTTAAAATATCAATTTACTATTCTTTTTTTACAAAATTTTTTTTTATAAAATATGTTTAAATTTAACATTTCTTTTTTCAAAAAAATATAGAAAACATTATTTTTAATAATATATCACACTTAATTTTTTCGAGGCAAGGTTCTTATGGATTATTTTCAAAGATTAGAAAAAGAAACAAATGACCTATACGATATAGCTAATGAAGCCCGTTCTAAAGGTTTAGATGCTGAAACATTTGTTGAAGTACCATTAGCAAAGGATTTGGCTGAAAGAGTAGAAGGGTTAGTTGGACCTGAAGGAGTAGCTAAAAGATTAAAAGAATTAGAAAAAGAATTTGAAACTCGGGAAGAAGTAGCATTTGAAATAACTGCAGAAATAGCATCACAAGAAATAGAAGAAACTGGGGATAAAGGGCTTGCCAAAAGAGAAGAATTAGTGGATCAAGGATTAAGAACAGGACTAGCAATACTAACAGAAGGTGTTGTAGCAGCACCACTAGAAGGAATAGCAAAAGTAGGAATAAAAGATAATGCTGATGGTTCAAAATATATTGCAGTTTACTTTGCAGGACCAATACGTAGTGCGGGAGGAACAGCAGCAGCATTAGCAGTACTACTTGGGGATAAAATTAAACAAGCATTAAATCTAAGTGACTACAAACCAACCAGCGAAGAAATAGAACGATATGTAGAAGAAGTTGAATTATATGAATCAGAAGTAACAAACCTACAATATTCACCAACACCTGAAGAAGTAAGAACTGCTGCAAGTAACATACCTGTAGAAGTAACAGGTGAAGCAACAGACCAAATAGAAGTATCACACAAAGATTTAGAACGTGTAGAAACAAACAATATACGCGGTGGAGCACTTCTAGCAATGATAGAAGGAATAGTTCAAAAAGCTAAAAAAATTATCAAATACTCAAAAATACTAGGACTTCCAGGATGGGACTTCTTAACAGCATTCACACATGAAAAACCAAAAGATGAAGATAAAAAAGAAGATAAAGGAGCTGAAGAAGTAGAGGAAGAAGAACCAAAGTACATCCAAGATATAATTGGAGGAAGACCAATACTAGGATATCCATCTGAAAAAGGAGCATTCAGATTAAGATATGGTAGATCAAGAAATACAGGACTAGCAACAATGGGAGTTAACCCTGCAACAATGGAACTAATAGAATTTCTAGCTGTAGGAACACAATTAAAAATAGAATATCCTGGAAAAGGTAACTGTGTAGTTCCAGTAGACTCAATTGAAGGTCCAATAATAAAACTAAAAAATGGTGAAGTATTACAATTAAACACAGTAAAAGAAGCGAAAAAATATAAGAAAAACTTAGATGAAATACTATTTCTTGGAGATATGCTAGTAGCATTCGGAGAATTCTTAAGAAACAACCAACCAATGATGGGAGCATCATGGTGTGAAGAATGGTGGATTGAAACAATAAGAAACTCCGATAAATATGATGATTCCCTAAATTTAGAAGAATTAGAATTCAAAGAATTATCAGCAAAAGAAGCCTTTGAAATATCAGAGAAATATGATGTTCCATTACATCCATATTATACATTTTATTATAATGATGTTACAGTAGATGATTTAAATGCTTTAATTAAATGGTTAAAATCAAATGAATATGTAGAAGGTGAAGATTTCTATCTTAATCATTCTTTTGAGAAAAGAATACTTGAAGTTTTGGGAATTTTCCATAAATTAGAAGATTCTAAGGTTATAATAAATAAAGATATTGCATTTGCTTTAGTTAATACTTTAACCGATGAATTACCTAAAATGGATAATACTATTGATGCGGTCAATGAAGTTAGTAAAGTTAAAATAATGAATAAAGCTCCAGCATATATAGGAACACGTGTTGGAAGACCTGAAAAATCAAAAGAAAGATTAATGCGTCCAGCTCCTCATGTTTTATTCCCTATTAATCATGATGGTGGAAGTAGAAGATTAGTTGCAGAAGCAGCTAAAAAGGGAAAAATAAAAACTGAAATAGCTATGAGAAAATGTCCAAAGTGTAATTTCACATCTTTTGCTTCACTTTGTCCTAAATGTGGGGAACCTACAACTATTGGTCAAACAAAAGAAAGAACTATTAATTTAAGAGCAATGCTACGAAAAGCATCTAATAATGTTAAAGTGAGACAAGTTGATGAGATAAAAGGTGTTGTGGGGTTAATGTCTGAACATAAACTCCCTGAACCTTTAGAAAAAGGAATTTTACGTGCTAAAAATGGTGTTTTCACTTTTAAAGAAGCAACAATAAGACATGATTCTACAGATTTACCTTTAACACATTTCATACCTAGTGAAATTGGGGTTACTGTTGAAAAATTATTGGAGATGGGATATACTAAAGATTGTTATGGAAACCCTATAACAAGTGATGATCAAATAATTGAGTTGAGAGTGCAGGATATTGTAGTTTCTATAAATTGTGGAGAGTATCTTGTTGGTGTTGCTAATTATATTGATGATTTATTAGAGAAGTTCTATGGCATGGATAGATTTTACAATGTAAAAGAGAAAGAAGATTTAATTGGACATTTAGTTGCAGGATTAGCTCCTCACACTTCTGCAGGAGTATTGGGTAGGATTGTTGGTTTTACTGAAGCTTTAGGTTGTTATGCTCATCCTTATTTCC
>CAZJLS010000096.1:0-4431 GCA_964547125.1 uncultured Methanobacteriaceae archaeon
AAGAAAAATAAGAACAAACAACACGATAAAAATTATAAAATATCTAGAACCCTATTTTAATTATCTTTATTTTAAGTTTATTTTTTAATTTAAATGTATTAACTTATTCACTTATTTTTTTAAATTAATATTACTAAAAATTAATATTTTTCATATTTTTATTTTATTTGCACATATTTTTCTTTTAATTTTATCAGTATGTTTAGTTTAGATACTAATTTAACATTAAATATATCATTATTTTTCATGATTTTTTAAACAACACATCAAAAATTTAAATATTATCTTGAATATATATTATATCAATCAAAGTTACGGGAGGTGAAGAAACGAAATGGAAATATGCAATAATAATTTTTATAGTCATAATATTTTTAAGTGCAAACTCAATAAATGCAACAGACCCAACAGACCCAGGCACCTTTACAGACCTACAAAATGACATAGATACTGCAGGAGACACATTTAACTTAACTAAAAATTACACATACAACAATGCATCAGACACAATCAAAGAAATCAAAATTAACAAAACAATCACAATTAACGGAAACAACTTCACAATAAACGGAAATAATGCATCAAAAATATTCATCATCAACGCTTCAGATGTAAGTCTAAATAATATTAACTTTATAAATGCTTATGCAAATGAAACTGCCAACTATCACGATTGCGGTTCAATCATAACATTCGATCCACAAAAACACGGATATGATAATCTTAATATTACAAATTGCACTTTCTCCAATTCATTTTCAGAATCATACGGTGGCGCAATCTTTAGTCAAGGATTAACACTCAATATTATAAATTCCACATTTGAAAATAATATTGCAAACAAACGAGGCGGTGCAGTTTATTCCAATGGTAAAACAAACATTGAAAACTCCAAATTCACCAATAATAATGCAACTGCAGAATCATTTTATACAGAGTATGATATTGGTGAAGGTGGAGCATTATGGTTAGATAATATTTCTAACATAAAAAATTGTACCTTTGAAAATAATTATGCACACAAATCGGGGGGTGCAATTGAATTTAAAGGATTCAATTCCACAATAATGGATTCCACTTTTAATAATAATAGTGTTAACCAAGATTATGGTGGTGCAATCAATTTTAATGGAAATGAAAACTTCATAATCAATAATTGTTCATTTGATAGAAATTACAATGCAGTAAAACATGTTTATAATGTTAATAGGGGTGGTGGAGCAATCACTTCTAATGCAAACAATGTAACCATTATTAACAGCACATTTACTAATAATTTTGTAGATGAAGTTAGTGCAAGTGGATTTGGTGGAGCAATTTTCATCCTTGCAAATGGAATTAATAATTATATTATTGATTCTATTTTTGAAAATAATACTGCATTATTTACAGGCGGAGCAATCTTATCTAGAGCAGAGGATACTTCAATAATTAACTCTACTTTTAATAATAATGCTGCAGGTTATGATGCAGGGGCTATATGTATTTGGGGTGATAATTTAAAAATTTATAATTCTACTTTCACTTCAAATAATGCTACACATGTTGGTGGTGCAGTTTTAAATTCTGGAGTTAATACTTTCATTGTGGATTCTATATTTGAAAGTAATTCAATTGAGATTCACGGCGGAGCAATTTACTCTGAAAATAGTGATACTTCTATAATTAATTGTACTTTTAATAATAATACTGCTAGAAGTGGTGGTGCAATTTTTGCTGATTATTTTGAATCTAATACATTAATTAGTCTTTCCACTTTTAATAATAATAGAGCTGAAGAAAGTAACGGTGGTGCTATAGTTTTTGATGGAGATACTTTAACTCTTTTTAACTCTACTTTTACTTCAAACATTGCAAAAACTGATGGTGGGGCGGTTAGTTTTAGTGGTACAGATATACTTATAGCTAATTTAAGTTTTATTAATAATTCTGCTAATTTTGGTGGTGCTATGGAATTTAGTGGTGATGGTTTGGAAATTCATAATTCTACTTTCATTTCAAACACGGCTAATTCATGGGCTGGTGCATTTTACGCTCAAGGTGAAGATGTAACTATAGTTAATTCAAGTTTCATAGATAATGCTGCTGATTATGCTGGGGCAATAGATGTATATATGCCATATTCATTAATGACTATTATCTCATCTAGATTTGATGGTAATAATGCAAGTAAAGGTTCAGCTATTTTCCTTGATGAAGATGCTGAATTATACATAGCCGATACTATATTTGGAAAAAATCAAGCAAATAGTACTAATTTAACTATTGATGTTGGAGATTTATATCATCCTTTAGAAAATGTAACAATTAATATGTCATTTAAAGGAGGAGATAATATTGCAAATGCAATATGGAATGATAATGACGATCCAGATTTTGTTACTGTAAATAATATTACTTATGAAGTATATATTTCAGGAACTTTATTCAATAAAACTACTGATACTACTGATACACATCCAGTACTTGGCTATGCAGCTTCAAATGAGGGTGAATATATCTGGCAAGATACTCTTGAAAATGCACAACTATTAAATTACAAAATCACCGATGAGAATAATAATGTACTATTAAATGGGACTGGAAATATGACTGATATTGCTGGAAGTATAACATGCTTTTTAGAAAATCCAGCAATTGGGGTTTATAAAGTCTATGCAACTCACTTAAATGATGCATACTACACAAGCATTGATGCAACAAAGTATTTTGAAGTAGTTAATATTTTAAACACTACAAAAACTACCAATAATACTCAAATTAATATTAGTGGCAATGTAACTTACACAATTACTATAAAAAATACATGTGTCACAGCGGTAAGTAATGTTACAGTTGTTGAAAATACTCCAGAAGGATTTGCACTAACTAATTATTCTAATGATTCTTGGAATACTACAGATAATCTTACTTTTACATATAAGGATAATCTTAATCCAAATGAGACAATAACACTAACATTAACATTTAATGCGAGAAAAGAAGGTAACTTTACTAATACAATAAATGTTAGTTCCAATATTACAGATCAAATTGAAGTAAAAAGTAATAATGTAACTGTTAATAATCCAGTCACTCCTGTTCATCATCCTAATATGACCGTTAATAAAGTAACTGAAAACAACACTGTTTTTGTTAGGGATAAAGCAGTTTTTGTTATCAACGTGACTAATTCAGGAGACGAACTATTAACAAATCTCTTTGTAATTGAAGATTTTGATAAAGAATTAATCTTTGATAATTTTACAAGTATTGTTGGAGACTGGAGTCTCAATATTGAAAATGATACTTATGTATTTAATTTACCTTCACTCAGAATCGGCCGTTCTGCAAGTTTTAAAGTATACTTCAACACAACAAAAGAAGGTACTTTTAATAATAATGTTATTGTTGGATTTAAAACAACAGTTAAAGCAAATACTACAGCAAATATTAATGTAAATAAAATTCCAATAAATCTCACAGTTGAAAATATCACAACTGAACCTGGAAAAAACATTACAATAACAATAAATACTTTAACTGAAGGAAATAAGATATTTAATGATAATGTAACAGTTAAACTACCAGATAATACTAATCAAACTGTAAAAATTATAAATAACACAGGTAATCTTACTTGGACTATTCCAGATAACTATGCTGGAAAATATAACATTACAGTTGAATATGAAGGTAGTGAAACTTACGAATCAACCATGGCTATGGGAGTTATTATTGTTATCCCTAAATTTCCAATAGAAATAACAGTAGGAAATATAACATGTAAACCGGGAGATAATATTACATTACCAATTAATCTAACAACAGATAATGGTATTCCATTCAATGGAAATGTCACTGTTAACCTACCAGATGGTACAAATCAAACAATTGAAATTGTAAACAGTACTGGTAGTTTGAATTGGACAGTTCCTAAAGGAATTAATGGTACATTTAAAGTGGATGTATATTTTGAAGGTGATGAATCTTACTTGCCTTCTAAAGGTACAGGTTTTATTAAAGTTTCACTAGTTCCAACTAATATTATTGTTGATAATATTACTTGTAAACCGGGTGATAATATTACAATACCAATAAATGTCACTACAACTGATAACATTCCATTTAACGGTAATATAACTGTTATTTTACCTGATGGTACAAATAAAACAGTTGGGGTACTAAATGGTAATGGTAATATAAATTGGATTGTTCCTAAGAACTATAATGGTACTTATACTATCTTTGTATTCTATGATGGGGACGGATATTATTTATCTTCTAATAGTACTGGTTATGTCATTGTTACCCCAGATACACCTAAACCAACAAATCATACTGTTGCCAATAAAACTATTAATATTAGTTCGGATAATAAAATTACGGGTAATCCTTTATTAGTATTGTTTGTTGCTTTAATGATTTTAGGTGTGGGTATTAAAAGAAGAA
>CAZJLS010000097.1:0-4299 GCA_964547125.1 uncultured Methanobacteriaceae archaeon
AAAACAAGAAAAAAAGAAAAATAAAAACAAAAAACCTTAACTTGATAGCAATGAATCTTAAGTAAACTATTATATAAGATGAATTACTAAAATATAATATAATATTAATTAATAATTTTTATATTATAATGAGTTGATAATGAATGTTTAAAGCGGAATTAGATGGTCCTAACATTTTAAAAACCAGTTTTGAAGCAATTTCATCTATTGTAGATGAAGTTCAAATACAAACTGATAGTGAAGGTTTTCGTTTAGATGCCTTAGATCGTAGTCATATAACTTTTGTACATTTAGAATTAAAATCAAGTTTATTTACTGAATATGTTTGTGATGAACCTGAAAAAATTAATATTGATACTGATGAATTTATGAAAGTTTTAAAACGTTCTAAATCTGAGGATTCAGTTATAATGTCACTTGATGAGGGTAATCTTATATTAACCTTTGAAGGTGAAGCTAAACGTACTTTTAAGATTCGTCTTATTGATATGGAATATGAATCTCCAGCACCTCCAGAATTAGATCATCCTGCAGTTGTTGACATTCCATTTTCACTTTTGAAAGATTCAATACAAGATATGGATATTTTCTCAGATAAAATAGTATTAATGGTTGATCCTGAGAAATTTAAAGCATCTGCTGAAGGAGAGTTTGGTGATGCTAATATTGAATATATTCATGGTGAAAAAATAGAAGCTGATGTTAAATCTGTTTTCTCACTTGATAAGATTCGTGAAATGTTAAAAGCAGATAAGTTTTCTAATGTTGCTACTATTAAACTTGGTGATGATATGCCATTAAAATTAAGTTTAAATATGGTATCTGAAGAAGGAGAATTAAGTTTCTTACTTGCACCAAGATTGGAAGCTGAAGATTAGATTATTTAAATACTTTTTTTTTACTATTTTTTTTTACTACTTTTTACTATTTTTATTTGGGGATTGTGATTTTTTTTGGAAGAATTTTTTAAATTATTGCGTAAGATTCAAAAGAGAGAAAGGAATAATGCTTCTTTGGCTCGTGTAGATCCAAGATTTTATAAGGATATGTATACTTGTATTCGTGAGTTAAAAGAAGATATTGGTATGGATCCTTTTTCTGAAAAGCAGGAATTGCTTCGTGATGTTCAACGGATTGCAACAGAAATTTGTGAACGTAGGGAGCATAAGATTACTGAAGCTGCTTTAATGAATATTCATAGATCTTACCATTTATTTAAAAAGGATAAGCCTCAATTTGATATTATTGACACCACTCCATTAAATTTAACTAAAGAAGAAGAGCAATTATATTTTTCCCTAGTTGATACTTTAAAAAATCATAGAAATGATATTTCCTTAGATAAATTCTCACATGACATAGAAGACATAGATGATATAGAAGAAGATGAAGAAGATGAGGTAGAAGAACCTGTTGAGAAATCTGAGGTTAAAGAACCTATAATTAAAGAAGTTAAAACTGAAGTTAAAGAAGAAGTTAAACCTAAAGAAATTAAACAAAATAAATCAGAGGATGATTTTTTAAAGCCTGATTTTATTAATCCTGATAATCAATTTGTAAATTTAGAGGAAAATAAACCTGTTAAATCTAAGGATGATTTTTCTAATGTTACAATTCTTGTTTTTAAAGATATTAATCCAATTATGGGTGTTGATGAGAAAATTTATGGTCCATTTCACCCTCAAGATGTTGTGGTTTTACCAAAGATTAATGCAGATATTCTTCTTAAATATCATAAAGCACGTTTAGTTAAAATCTAAATTTATATATAATAACTCTATCAGATATTATAATTGTATATAGTTTAAAATTTTTTTTACCATTTTTAATTGGTTTGTGATATATTTATGTCAAATGAAGATCTTTGGGAATATGTTTTAGAGAAGTTGGATTCTCTTAAAGGGAATAAATATGAGGTTAATTTGAAAAAGTTCATTGTTGAATATGAACATTTATTAGAAAAAGATCCTGATAAGTTTAAAACATTATTCGACACTAAATATAATAAGATTATTAAGCAAACTGAAAAAGAAGAAAAGGAAAAACAATTAGCTGAAAGGAAAGAAGAGGAAATTAAGATTCGTGATTCTTTAAAAAGTAAAATTGATGAGATTAGTATTGTTGATGAAAATCCAAGTAAGGTTAAGGATAATGCTTTTGATTTTATTAATAATTCTGATTTAGATAATGCTTCTAAACGTAAGTTAAAGAATTTTGTAACTGGTAAGATGAATCTTAGTCGTAAAGATCCTCAGAAATTTGAAGAGTTATTTAAAGATAAGTATGGTGAGATTTTACTTAATTTGAATAAGTCTCCTTTGCGTTGGGAGAAACGTGAGGATGGTAGTCTTTTTGTTAGTGTAAAGTCTGATAAGATTGATTATGCTACTTATGAGCATAAGGTTTTCACTATTGCTTTTAGGGATGGTAATGTTAAGCAGTATGGTCGTGTTCCTCGTAAGGTTTTTGAGCGTTTTGTTTATATTGATGATGAGGAAAGACGTTATCATTATTTCAGTAGGTATATTCATAGGAAGTATATTTCTATGGAAAATGAATACTTCTAAAAATAAACACTTTTATTTTTATTTTTCAATATTTATTTTTAACTGTAAAGAGTTTAACTATTATTTTAATTAAACCTATTTTTAATATTTTTAATACTATACTAGATTTTAGAATAAATATACTAATAAATGTACATCTATATATTAAAAAATAGAAAAATCAATAAAAAAATACTATTTATAAATAAATAGGTAGATGAATATAACTATTAGTATATAAATAAATAGGTAGATGAATAAAATGTTGATTTTATTTTGCAAAGAAATCAAGAAACTCCAATACCTATTGAAGTAAGTTTTGGTAAAAAAAATAAAAGTCAAATTAATTCCGCAATAAAAAAATACAAATCGGCATATGGAATTATAATATCTAATAATGTAAAAAGTATTAAAAAAGAGGATAATATTATATATTTACCTACTGAAACCTTTGCATTAATGTAAAATCTGTTTTTATTATTTATTTAAACCTAATTTAAACATAAAAAATAATTTAAATAAAATCAAAGTTAAAATCCTAAAAAAATTGAAAAATCCAATATAAAAATTCCAAACACCAATTAAAAAACCCCTTAAAAACAAAAAAACTGGAATAAAAAAGCCTAAAATTTATATACAATAAAAAATAAATAATAAAACAAGGGGAAAAGAAAAATGCTAAATAAATACATAGGAAAATACAGTCCATTCTCATACAACACACCAACAAACTACGAAACATACACAGGACGAAAAAACATAATACAAAAAATAGAAAAAAACATACCAAAAATACAAAACGGAAACCCACAACACTACCTACTAACAGGAAAAAAAGGATACGGAAAAACATCAACCTGCCTATACTTAGAAGAAAAACACTACAACAAACTACACACAGTATACGTAAACAACAAAGACAACAACTCACTAGAAAACATATGCACACAAATAATATAAACACTACTAAACCTATTCCAACAAAAAATAAAACAAGCACTAAAAAAAAATATGTTCAAAGAAGAAACAAACGACCTGGAACCATACAGCAAAGACATAAAAAAATACTTCCCATCATACTTAGAATACACATGCAAATACCTAAAAAAACCAATACTGCTCATAATAGACGATATAGACAAACTCTTAGAAGAAAAACAATTCACAGAATGGTATGAAAGCATAAACGAAACAATAAAAAACAACACATACCAAATACCAGTATACTTCCTTTTAACAAGTCACCCAAACACCTATAAAAAAACACCAGAAACCTTTAAAAAAATATTCCAAAGCGAAAATCTAAACAAACTTGATGACGAAGAAGTCGAAGAATTCTTCATCAATGCATTTGAAACAGTAGAAATGGAAATAGACACAGGAAAATGGGATGAAAACCCATATAAATCATTTATAAACTTCACCTCAGGCATACCATGGCTAATGCAAACAATAGGAGAAAAAATATTCCAACACGCACACCATACCAACAAAATCACACAACAAGATATAGACCAAGGACTAATAGACTCAGCAGAAATAACATACACACGTGAAATAAAACCAATATATGAAAAACACTTCAAAGATCCAATATTCGATAGAATATTTAAAAAAACAATAAAAACACTAACATCAGACGACTTCACAATAGAAGATTTTAAACAAACAATAACACCGGATGAACTAATATTCCTAGAAGAATACCTTCAAAAAGCAATAAAACTAGATTTAATAAAAAAAGAAAAAGAAA
>CAZJLS010000098.1:0-4287 GCA_964547125.1 uncultured Methanobacteriaceae archaeon
TGACGGAAAATGAAAAAAATATAAAAATATTTTTAGGATGTAAACATTTCAGTTAATTGTTCAGCCATAACATGACCTATAACTGTAACTTCACATTTTTCAATTTCATCTACTGATTCAACATTATGTTTAACATCTGCAGCTATACGAGTTACACTCATACAACTTGGATTTGTAGGTTGAATAGTTACTTTAGCAGTTGAACCATCAGCATCAACAGCTTTTAATATGCCCATTTGTACAATGCTTATTCCCATATGAGGATCGTTTACATTTTCGCATGCATCTTTGATTTTATTAATTATTTCCTCAGACATTATTTATCACTTCAAAAAATTTTTTTTATAACTAAATGTTACTTTTATTTTTATAGCAATTAAAATTTTAAACTAATTATTATATTTAAATATATCGATTGTTATTTTTTTCTATGTCTTATTTTAACTGCCACTCCACTGTCGGATTCTTCCATTTCTTGACCAGTCATAACAGCTTTACCTACTGCGACAACATTATCATTATTAACAATGACTACCTCATCATTAGGCAAAATATTAGAATCTGCTTTAATCACACCTGGTGAAAATAAAGTATTTGTTGTTAAATCAAAATTGATTTCAACAATATTAATATTTTGTTCTTTTAATAATTCTCCACCTGGAAGATTTAATCTATATAATCCATAATCCATATTTAAAATTGCTATTTGTTTATGATTATAATATATTTGTTTGTGATATCTTCCTTTAGCTATTGTTTCATCTTTTATAAATAAATCTCCTTTAGGACCGAATTGATATTTACTTATAGATCTTAATTCATGTAATATTTTATCTCTTCTTTTGTTTTTATTGAATTTTTTAAGTTCCATTCTTAAATTATAGATTGAATCATGAGACGTTGGTCTTCCTTCTACACAAGTATAAGTACAATCATCCAAATATTCTCTGCATACTTCTTCATATCCTCCAGAAACATTAGCTATGACTTTTTTATCTTTAACATAATTTTTTAGTAATTCACCAGCTAATTTTATTTCTTCATTGCTCCAGTCTCCTGAAACTGCAACGTCATATGATTGTATGGGGAATGTGTTTTCTAATTCTCTAGGACAAATTCCAAATGGAGATGTTACAATAAGTTCTTGATATCCTTTACTTGCTCTTTTGAATGCTTGATGTGATTTTGAATGTGAGTATGGTTTTTTCATACTGCATGGTAAAACTACAACTACATCGCCTAATGGTTTCATCATAGTCATACGATTTCTCCATCTTACTGCTTCAGGTCTGTATAAGGATTCATCATTTGCGCAAATAACTTTCATTTATTTACCTCTGTAACTAATTCTCTATGATTTTTATAAAGTTTTTTTATACTCGGATGGTTTTCTCCTAACCTAATACGCCATTTATTTGCTGTAAAATCAATTGTTACTTCTTTATATCCATTAGTAAGGTTGTCTGCATGTGAAACTATTTTTTCTTCGATAGTTTTTGGAGTGTAATCTTTTGTTGGTATTTTTAGGTTTTTAGATTCTTCTAATGTTATGCCTGTTCCTATATGTTTTTCTACAATAGAGATTATATCATTAGAGTAATTATGTTTTTTAAGTATTAGAGTTCCTAAATAAGCATGATCAATGTCATTACTTTGAGATCTTCCAATATCGTGTAGTAATGCTCCTCTTTTTATTAAATTTTTATCTGCATTGGGAAAGTTTTTAGAAATGTCTAATGATATTTTACAAACAAGTTTAGAGTGTTTTATAACCCATTCTGGGCAGTTAACTTCTTTTAAAAGTTCTATATCGTTTTTAAAAGACATGAATATTATTTAGATAGTGCTCTTTTGTATTTTTTCTTGAAATTTGTTATTTCTCTTTTTAAACTTGTTATTTTCTGTTTGTTATCTTGGAATAATAATTCTTCCCCGCAATCAGGACATGTGAAGTTTTGATCAGATGCATTGTCAAAATTATATCTTTGGTGTTCATTGGAACATATGAAGAACATATTATTTTCTTCATTGTATAGTTTTTGTTGTTTGTTAGCTAGTTCTGCTTTAGCTTTTTTACTTATTTGTTTGTTTACTTCTTCTTCATCAAATTTCCAGTTGTATGTAAACCATTGCGTTTCTGGGTCTTTACTTCTTTTGTAACCAGCTAATTGAGCATCATATAATTTGTATAAAACTCTTCTAACAACATTTAAACGAATTTCTGTTGTCTCAGCTATTTTTTCATCTGTTCCTACACCATCAATTAAAGCTTGAACTATTGGAAGATTTTCTTCATCCCCCACTACATCAATAAGTAGGTTTTTAGATAGTGGGTCTTTTAATATAGATTTTTTTGCCATTTTATGCATGTCCTCTATTGTTTTAAGAATGTAAAATTATAATTATAATTTTTTTAAGTTAGAAAAATAAAAATTTTTATAATATACATAATATGTTATTAAATAATATATATAATTAACTATTATTATTTTTTCTTAAAAGCACTGCAGGAGTGTGTGTTATGGATTCTAATGATGCAACACTAACTTCATCATATTCTGAGTTAAGTACTTTTTTTGCCGAATATATTGTTTCCATTTCAGTTTCTAATGATTTTTGATATGCTTCTGCAGTGTTTGCTAATTCTAATGCTTCTTTAATATTTAATTTTTTTGATGATCCCAATGGTGTTGAACCTTCATTATGTCCTAATTGTCCTAAAAAGTAAGCTATAACTCCTTTATTCTTTTTAATACCTCCTATTGCTTCTGGCAATCCTGTAAAATAAGTGTTTTTTATACGATATGTTGCATCTGTATCTATTATTAGAACCGTTACTTGTTTTCCTGTTTCTTTTTCTATTTTTTTAGCTATGTCTTTTGCAACTTTTTGTGGATTTTCTGGAAGTAATGATACCAAATTTCCTGGAGCATTACTTAAATCTATTCCTGCCTCAGATGCTGGTTTTAATGCATGTTTCCATCCATATAATTTTAATACTAATTCTTTGTGTTTTTCCGCTTCTTTTGGTAGTTTTCTTAGGTTTAACATTGTTCTTTTTTTGATTTTGAGTATTGGGCCTAAAAAATATCCCCATACATATTTACACCAGAAATGGACTAAGAATTTTGATTTTAATGATGGTTTAAAATTTGATTCATCAACTAGCCTACCTTGAGAAACACTTATTGGTGTTTCCGCTATGACTAAAACATCATCATTTAAGCAATTTTCCATTACTTTATTTAAAAGTTTATCTAAACTTTCATTAGGTTTAATATAATCTGTTTCTATAGGTATGAGCTTGTAATTATTGATTATTATATTTTTATCTGACATAAGTATCCTTTTTTAAAAATAAAATATCTTTTTATAATTTATATTAATATATATTTTTTTATAAAAATTTTATTTTAAAATATAAAAAATATGTATAAATTTTTTTTATGATTTACAAAAGAGCTTTTAATAAAGATAATCCTTTAAGTTTCACATTATTTGAGTTAATATTGTTTTTAATACTTGGAATGTTATTGAATATTATTTTCTTTAATTTAATTCCTTCAAATATTCCTTATTTAAGTGAGATTATTGTTGAAATAATACTTGGATTTTTAGCCTTATTATTAATGAGAAAGTTAGGTTTGTTTAAAAAGGAAATGTTTAGTAGTGAAAACTTTCTTTTAGGTATTAAGTTAGGTTTTTTTATTATATTTTCTGGTTTTATGCAATTTGTAATTTATTTGTATCTTAATGTGAATAATTCTTTTAGTATAAACTTGTTTTCATTAGCAGGTGCTGTTTTTTATTCTTTTGCCATTGGTTTTTATGAAGAAATTTTTATGAGAGGATTATTACTTCAAAATTTAGTTAAAAATTACAAAAATGGAGTTTATAAAGCTCTTATAATAAGTAGCTTAATTTTTGGATTAGCTCATTTAATTAATATAATTCATGCCCCTTTATTTGATACTATTGTACAAGTAATATATTCTATAACTGCAGGATTGCTTTTTGGAGCGGTGTTTATAAAAACTAAAAATTTATTAAGTTTAATAATTTTACATAGTGTTTTTAATTTATTCACATATTTTACTGTTAATTTGTATTCTTTTAATTTTATAACTTATAATTTAAGTTCTTATCCTTTTATTTACATTTGTTATAATCTTTTTATAATTATTGGAAATCTAATTTTTGGTTTTTATGTTTTTAAAAGATAAAATGGAAATTATACTTCTAAAAAAAGTGAATAAAACTATGAATATTAATAGTTAATAAATTTAG
>CAZJLS010000099.1:0-4031 GCA_964547125.1 uncultured Methanobacteriaceae archaeon
ATAAATATATATTTATAAAAAATATGTTATAAACTTTTGGTAAAAAACTATATTTAAAGTTTCAATTAAATAATCAAACTTATAAATCCAACCAAATATTATACATTCAAGAAGTATTGCAAATAACAATGCAAAATTATTCAAATAAGCATCAAATACTCCCAAAATCATACTTCCAGCACCAGTTGCAAAAATAATTGAAATTAAAAAACCAACAATACAAACAACAGTAGCTGTTTTCTTACGTTCAATAAGGAACTTTTCTGAAATTGAATAACAAACACCCTCAAGAAGAGCAATAACCGAAGTAATCCCTGCAAACAATATACATAAAAAGAACAATGGCTCAACAATATATGCAACATCACCCATCACATTAAATACCTGTGGGAAAACAACAAATGCAAGACAAGAACCCTCAGTTACCAAATCATTAAAAGGAATACCACTTGAAAGAGCCATAAAACCCAAAATAGAAAATATTCCAATAGAATTAAAGACTTCAAAACCAGAATTGGAAAAAGCAACAACCAAAGCATTATCAACCAATTTAGCACCTTCAGGCAAATAACTAGCATAAGTCATAGCAATCGCCATACCCAAACTTAAAGAAAATACAACCTGACCAAAAGCCGCCAACCAAACATCAAGATTACCCAACGCAGACCAATCAAGAGTGAAAATCTGAGTATAACCCAAAGACGCACCAGAAAGAGTTAAAGAAAATATAACAATACCAACAACAATAATACAAAGCAAAGGCAATAAAATCTTACTCACACGACCAATACCATCATTCAAATCCCTCTTAAGAATAAACCAAGCAACAAACCAAATAACAAACACAAAAACAAGAACAGTAGGAACAATCGTGAAAATACCTGAAATTGAACCAGAAGAATGCAAAACACTATTTGCAAAATACAAATCAGGATTTGCACCCCAAGCCTTCGTAAAACTCAAAACAATATAAATTAAATCCCAACCAACAACACAAACCTAATAAGTTGTAATTAAAAATACAATCAACAAAATAAACCATGCAACAGGTTCTAACTTCCGACTAACCGAAAACAAAATTCTTACAAGTGACTTTTTAAACTTAAATCCAACAGCATATTCCACCAAAACAAAAGAAATACCTAAAAGGAACAAAGAAACAATATAAGGAATCATAAATGATCCCCCACCATTGGAATACAAAACATTTGGAAAACGCCAAATATTTCCAAGCCCAACAGCAGAACCAATCATCGCCATCATAAAAGCAAGATTACTATTCCACTCTGATTTTTTCATCTCTGTCATCGTATCACATAAAAATAAAAATTATTTTTTCATTTTCTCCATTTCTTTTTCAATCATACTATCACGATACTTCTCATCAAATCGTTTATAAAAAACAAAAGTTTTCAAAAAGTGAACTAATAAACCAATTCCCCAAAATACAGTTACCCAATAAAACCACAAATCCCTAGGGGAAAAAACAAGATTCATAATTATAAAAATAATATTTACAAAAATAAAACTATACAAATGACGATAAAAACCAATCTTTTCATCCACTCTTTTCTCTGCTTTACTATACAATTTTTCATCAGACAATAAAATCACCATAAAAAAAAATTCTAAAAAGATGTTTTAATAGAAATCCATTAATGTTTTTAGATAATACTAATTAGATTAATATCATATAAATGTATATTTATCTAATATTATACTAAAAGTACAAATTCAAATATAATAACCAAAGATAATAAATTTTAAATAACATAAAAAAAGAGTATAAAAAATAAACATGAAAAAAGAAAAACAAAACAAATTTTACCATGGAATACCCTGCACATTCACAATACCCAACAAAATAGTAGACAGATACACAACAGGAGAACGTGTTATCGCAACATCACTATTCGGAGTACCTGGTTTTATAGCCACTTGTGGAAGTGAAAGAAAAGATATAGAAGTTAATGGAATCATAAAACTAACTAATTACGACATTATATTATCCTCTAATTCCACAAATGACATTCATATTTCCTATTCCCAAATTATAAGATGTGAAAAATCCAACATCCTTGGAACTGGTATTATCTTATTTACCGGTGAAAAAATTGAAATCCAACCAATAGATATAGATATTTTCAATTTTATAGAAGCGAAAATAAAATAATTTTAAATATTTTACTTAAAAATATAAACTCTTCTTATACACTTATTTAACATTATCCAATAATAGAATTTAATACCTCATAATAAGATAACTAGATAATTTATTATATGATAAGATAAAGTTAATTAAATAGTAATTCTTGTTTTATCTTATCAAATTCTTCTTGAGTTATAGCACCAGAATATAATAATTCCTGATATTCTTTGATTTGTTGTGCTTTACTCGGTTCCGTCTGATTTTCTATAATAACATCTCTTGATTTAACTCTCAAGGTCTCAAATAAATCAACTAAATTTTGACCAAATTCAAAACTTGGAAGTCTAATTTCAAATGAAGTATTATCAACTAATTTAAATAACAATCTATCAAACATATCCCCACTGTCATTAGTAGCAATCATATCTTTAAAGCGTGTTGCTTTAAGAGATTGTATATCATTTCGAATATATTTAAGAATAGCATTTGCTGAATTTATTGGAGTTCTTTTAGTAATATCTTCATATCTACTGTTATCCCCAAGTCTTTTAGTTACTCTCATTGAAACAATTTTATCAAAATAAAGATTGTTGATTCCAACATTGGCTTTTTTCCAGTCCCGATTATCAATTTCCATGAAAACAAACTTATCTTCTTTAATTAAGAAAAAACCATCAATTGTTGTTTTATTACCTACACCCGATACTAAACTCCATTTCTTGTGTTTGGCAGTTTTTTGTTCTAAATGATTATATCTAACAATACTTGTTAAGAAATAATCTTCATCTTTAATCCCAATTTCTTCTGCAAGTTTATCATACTTCTCAATAATTACTGCACGTTTTGTTTCCCAGTCAGTTTTACTTTTTGAAGTTAATTGTATATTATCTAATTTATACCCACACTCATTGCAAAAAGCCGTGTTTTTACTATTTTTAGTACCACATCTAGGACAAATATCGGAACTATTTTCATAGTTTTCTATTTTTTCCCCACAGTTAAAGCAAAAATTAGAACCACTAACTTCCACACCACAGTTTTGACATTTGACCATATAACATCACCAATTATTTTGATCTATTGATTTTTTAATTTTATTTCCCCATGAATTCTCTTCCATATAATTTACAGTGTTTTGCAAATTTTTTGAAACATCTGAAATATGTGAATTTAAAGCATCAATTTTTTTATCCATAATCTCAAGTTCTAATTTCATAAAACCCTTTTCAATGTCCGTGTATGTTTTTGAATTTTCTTCTGAAATCATTTCCACATCAACATTTTCATTTAATTTATCCATTAACCTTAAAAATACATATTCAGGATGTTGTTTTTCGTATTCTTTAATATCTACAAGGCCATAAATTTTATCCAATAACATTTTAATGAGATTGATAAAATCTGTTTTATCAGAATGCACATTAACATTACTCGGAAGAATATCAGTTTTCAATAAAAAGATTGAATTTGTTTCATTTTTTCTTTTATAAAGTAATGAATATCCTTTATTTTCAATATAAACTAAAACAATTGAGCTGTCCCCATAGATATCTACTTCAACTTTAGCAAACTCTTTAGGTATAGATAAAAAATCTAAATTACGTACTAACATTTTTTCACCATATTTCATATTTTTTAAATTAAAACACTAAAATCAACAAACATTTTTGTAAAATAATATTGTTAGAAACCCCTTGCCCTATCTGCAGCCAACTGTGCAGGATCACACCAATAACCATTTTCATCTTGCACCCAACCTGCCGGACAACCATTCCTTTCAGCCTCAGTTAAACCATCCCCACTACTTGAAGAAGATCTTGATGAAGTTGTTCTAGGAACTGGTTTATCTTTTAGTTCATTGAAATCTATTAATGTTCCATTT
>CAZJLS010000100.1:0-3878 GCA_964547125.1 uncultured Methanobacteriaceae archaeon
GGAGAAATTAAAGATTTAGTATTACTAGATGTAACCCCACTATCATTAGGTATTGAAACACTCGGAGGAGTAAGTACAAAACTAATCGAAAGAAACACAACAATACCTACCAAAAAGAGCCAAGTATTCTCCACAGCAGCAGACAACCAACCAAGCGTAGACATCCATGTATTACAAGGAGAAAGACCAATGGCAGCAGATAACACAACACTTGGAAGATTCCAACTATTAGGAATACCACCAGCACCAAGAGGAATGCCACAAATCGAAGTAACCTTTGATATAGATGCAAACGGTATACTAAACGTAACTGCTAAAGATTTAGGAACAGGAAAAGAACAAGCAATAACAATAACCGCACCAAACAAACTATCCGAAGACGAAATCAATGAAAAAGTAAAAGAAGCAGAAATGCACGCTGAAGACGACAAAAAGAAACAAGAAGAAATCGAAGTAAGAAACAACGCAGACTCAATGATCTACACCTCAGAAAAAACACTAGACGAACTCAAAGACAAAATATCAGAAGATGAAAAATCAGAAATAGAAAAATTAGTAAGTGAACTAAGAGAATTAATCAGCGGTAACGACATACCAGCGATCAAAGACAAAACAGAAGAACTAACAAACAAAGTACAAGAAATCGGAGCAAAAATATACCAAGAAGCAGCTGCAGCACAACAAGCAGCACAAGAACAAAACACTGACACATCATCCAACACTGGCGATGATGACACAATCGATGCAGATTACAAAGTAAAAGATGATTAAATTTTCTATTAAATAATATACAATAGAAAATTTTAAAAATTTAAAAGTTAATAGATAAAAATATTAATCAATATTAACTTTTTAAATCTTTTTTTTAAAACAAAAATTTCTTTTATAATTCAATATTTACATAAAAACACTGCTAAATATTTAATTATAAATTATAGGGTGAATAAATTGGCAGAAAAACGAGATTATTATGATGTTCTTGGAGTAGACAAGGGAGCTAGTGAAAAAGAAATTAAAAAAGCTTACCGTAAACTAGCAAGAGAATACCACCCTGATGTAAGTGACGATCCACAATCCACAGAAAAATTCAAAGAAATTAGTGAAGCATACGCTGTTCTATCTGATGCAGATAAAAAACAAAGATATGACAGATATGGACATGCCGGAATGGATGGATTTTCACAAGAAGATATTTTTAGAAATGCAAACTTTGAAGATATTTTCCAAGGCTTCGGTGGCGGAGGCTTTAATGTAGAAGACATTTTTGAAATGTTCGGTTTTGGTGGAGGTAGATCTAGTAGAAGACACAGCCCTCAAAGAGGATCAGATATTAGCACTGAAATCAAAATTACATTAGAAGAAGCTGCTTCAGGTGTTGAAAAAGAAATAACAATTAGACATGATATTTACTGTCCTAGATGTAATGGTGAAAGAGCAGAACCTGGAAGCAATAGTAAAACCTGTGAAGTTTGTGGTGGTACTGGTCAAGTAAAACAAATTAATAGAACAATATTAGGACAAATGGTAAATATTCAACCATGTAGAGAATGTAACGGTACAGGTAAAATAATTGAAGAACCATGCCACGAATGTCATGGAAAAGGAACTGTTAAAGAAAATAAAACAATTAGTATTTCTATTCCTGCAGGTGTTGAAACAGGAAATAGATTAAGAGTTTCTGGTGAAGGTAATGCTGGAGATCTTAACGGAGGTTATGGTGACCTTTATGTTAATATCCGTGTGAAACCTAATAAAAAATTTGAAAGAGATGGTTCCAACCTTTATTATGAAAAACAAATTAGCTTTGTTGAAGCTAGTCTTGGAGCTAATGTAGAAGTACCTACTATTAAGGGTAATATTGAACTTAAAATCCCTGCAGGAACTCAAAGTGGAACTGTTTTCAGAGTTCGTGAACAAGGTATGCCTATCATGAATCGTGACCGCAAAGGTAATCTTTTTGTTACTGTAATGGTTGTTGTTCCTCAGAAACTTAATAAAAAACAACAAAAATTACTCAGAGAGTTTGCTGATATTAGTGGAGAGGAAATTAAAACATATAAAAAAGGTTTCTTTGACAAAGTTAAAGACGCTATGAATGGTTAAACCTTACTTTTTCTTTTTTTATTATGAATATATACATTCATAATTATTTATTATACAATTATTAATATAGAATATACAAAAATACAAACTCCTTTTATTAAAATTATAATAATTGAATAATATTATATTAAAATTAGTCTACTTTTAATTTAATTATATGAAATATGTTATGTATTTTATATGATATTTTTTATGAGAGTTAAAGGTAATGTTTATTAAACTCTATAAGGATAAATTCCTTTTTGAGAATATTCAATTTCCAACCATCTCTTAATTAATTTTTCAGAAATCTCATATTCACCATTGACATAGTGAATTAAACCTAAATTTTGTAGTTTATTCAATTTATCACTTAATGAACCAGATTTAACATGTAGTTTTCTAGCTAAATCTATTCTTTTTAAAGGTAAATCTATTAAAGCTATTATTATATCCTTTTCTTTTGTGGTTAATCTGTTCCATTCATTGATTAAGTGACTGATAATTAAAGAAATGTTATTGTCAAATGCCTCAATGACTTTATTTTCATCTAATTCCTGATTGACTGGAAGTTGCCTTGCAAAAATGTTAATATAATATGGAATACCTGAAGTGCATTTATAAAACCTTTCAAAACCCTCTGATGTAAATCTTAACTCAGGTGCTCTTTCATCAAGGTAATTTTTTGTTGTTCTTTTTGAAAATGGATTGATATTTATTGTTAGCATTCTTCCTCCAAATGCGCCATTTTGACCTGCAACCTCGGAGATTAAATTATCCTGCAATCCTATTGATCCACTCAGGACATATGCTACGTTTCTCTGTTCTGTTACATACCCCCTAAAATTCCATAAAAATGAGTCTAAATAGTTACCCAATTCCTTAATTATTTGAAATTCATCAATGACAATTATCATACCATCAATTTTATTTTTATTGTGTTCATAAATCTTTTGAGGAAGTTTAAAAACAAAATCTCTATATTTATCTAAATCTCTTTCAGTCTCTATAATTGGAATAGGAATAGAAATATCTCCCGCACTTGCAACAACAACTTCCTTTAACTTAAAATTATTTGTCTTAAAAAACTTATTGATATTTGTATTTAAAGTATTTAACCCTTTTAAATGGACTTCTTCAATGATTTTTTGATAATAAAAATCATATAACCCCTTAAGTGTCATATTATTCTTTTGATATGTTTGAGAAATGCTGAAATCCATATATACTACCAGATAATTTTCATCCATTACTCGTTTAATCTTATTCAATAAAACTGTTTTACCTACTCCTCTAATACCAGTAACTAAAATATCAGGAGCATTACCTTCACTTGTAGAATGTAATAAATTTGTTAAATTACTTATTTCATGTGTTCTATTGAAGAATTCTTTATCAGTTAAGATTTTACTTGTTCCCCAAGGCAAATTAGACATGATACCGCCAAATAATTAATTTTAAGATATGTAATAATAATCTGTTAGACATTTTATATAATAGTTTTTATGTTATCTAATCGAATTTATGTTATGTATAATATGTAATGGATTTTATGTTACATTAGAGGATCCATATTACCCGTTAGAAAATAAATTTATGAAAAGTTTAATTTTGTCAATGAAAAGAAAAAAAATAATTAAAATTTCATGGCATGTTAAGAGTAACCCACCTTCTGTTAAATACAGTATTCATCTTAGCGGACTACCTTTGCTTCAAAATTTACAGGACATCATAAGCAAATTTTTGTCCTTGCATCCTATAGATTGGCCGTTTCACCGATCCTTTTAATGTCCATC
>CAZJLS010000101.1:0-3692 GCA_964547125.1 uncultured Methanobacteriaceae archaeon
ATTTTTTTTATTTTAAACCATATCTTTCTAGGTAAAGTTTAGCTTTACCTGTAAAGAAACCAAAAATTTATTTTAATATTAAATATTATAAATATTTATTAAGTATAATTTAAGATTTAAAAAACTAAAAAGGAGTAAAATAATTAAAATGAAAATTCTACCAATTTCCATATCAAAGGATATCGATAAATATTTTTACAATAGAGAAAAAGATATTAAAAAAATAAATAACTTTTTATCCCTTTTAGATGAAGATATTCCAAACCAATTACTAATAACAGGATACCGAGGAGTTGGCAAAACATTACTTCTAAAAAAAATATTAAAAGAACAACCAAATAAATATTTAACAACATATATGGATTTATCAAATATATATGGTAGGGAATCAGGAAAATTAACAGAAGAAGAAGTAATAAAAGAGTTACTAAATCAAATTAATCAAACATTGATAAAAAACAATCTTTTAAAAACCACAAAAGAAAAAATTAAAAAAATAATCAATGAATTAAAACTAAAAGATTACACTTTCAATGATAATCACATATTAGATATTCCAATACCAGAAATAAAAAATAATTATAATAAATTAAGTAAATTCACAATGGAGCTACCACAAAATATAGTTGATGCAAATGATAATATAAAAGGTTTTATAATCGTTATAGATGAATTTCAATTATTAAAAACAATAAATGATCCTAAAGCATTTTTTTGGTTGATTAGAAGTTATACACAAAAACAATTTAATGTAGATTACATTTTCACAGGATCAGTTTCAAAAACATCAGAAATTATTGAAATGATAAATGGACAATCTGGAGCTTTTGGAGGAAGAATGATTCAAATCAATGTCGAACCATTCACCAAAGAGGAAACAAAAAATTATATAAACGAAAAAGCAAATGAAATAAAATTCACAGAAAAAGGTTTTGAAAGATTCTATGCATGTACTCGAGGAATACCAATATATATAAACACATTATGTACAATACTACCTAATAATGAAGTATGTGATGAAAAAATAATTGCAGAAAACTTAAATTTAAACATAGATTACATGGCAATTATATGGTTATACACATGGGGAACTTTAACAAAAATTGAAAAAGAAATATTAATATTCCTTGTAGAAAATGAAAATGTGACATGGAAAACACTTGTAGATAATTTAAAATATTCAAAAGTAACAGTAAATAAGTATATAGATTCATTAAATAATAAAGGAATAATAGAATACAAAGTAAATAACAATTATGTTATTGCAGATAAAATTCTTAAAACATGGTTATCAACTAAAAAAGAAAATGAAGGAATATATCCAATTTAATAAAACACAAAAAAAATAAAAAACACATAAAACAAAAAAAATAATTAATTAGAAAAAAACTAGAAGGTAAAAAAATATGTCCTCAAAAAGAATAGATTTACACATGCACACACTATTTAGTGACGGAGAACTACTACCAAGCGAACTAGCAAGAAGAGCACAAGTACTAAACCACAAAACAATAGCAATAACAGACCACATAGACTACAGTAACGTAAACAACATACCAAAAATAAAAGACGCAATAGATGATGTAAACAAAAACTGGGACATAAACGTAATACTAGGAGCAGAAATAACACACGTACCAACACAATCAATAAACTCCCTTGCAAAAAAAGCAAGAGAACTAGGAGCAAAAATAATAGTAGTACACGGAGAAACACTATCAGAACCAGTAACACCAGGAACCAACCACGCAGCAGTACAATCAGATATCGACATACTAGCACACCCAGGAATAATAAGCCCAGAAGATGTGAAACTAGCAAAAGAAAACAATATCGCATTAGAAATATCAGCAAGAAAAGGACACTGCCTTGCAAACGGACACGTAGCAAAACTAGCAACAGAAATCGGAGCAAAACTACTAGTAAACACAGACACACACTCACCAGATGATCTAATAAACTATGAACAAGCATACCAAATAGCAACCGGAGCAGGACTAAACAAAAAACAAGCAACACAAGCACTAACAACAAACCCAGAAGAAATAATAGAAAAAAGAGCATAAAATAATATGGAAATATTTGAAGACTTAAATCAACTTTTAGAAAAAAAAGACATAACAAAAAACGACCTACAAGAAATACTCAAGCCTTATGCTAAAACCATTGGCGTATATGATCAAATGTTAGCATGTGCTTCACTAAAAGCAGATAATCATTATGTGCCAAAAGAATATGCAGAAAAATTTGATGCAGTATATATAAAATTCTTCATAATGAGAATAAACAATATAAAATCAGATAAAAAAGATTATCCACAAATCATACCTCATGAAAAATTAGAAGAAGCAGTAAAATTATTTAAATACAATTTTGACTTAGATAAAGAATCAAAAAAAGCAGATGATAAATTCCCATTAATATATGCACTAATAAGCTTATACACAACATTCATACTTGAAGAACCAATACATCCAGAAGGAACACCATTTCCAGGAAACTTAGAAGTAATAAAAGAAAACAACACATACTTATGTCCTGTAAAAGAAGCACAACTAGAAAGTCCAAATGCAGTATGCAAAATATGTGTTGCAGAAAATTTAGAACACCGAACAACAATATAAGAGTATTATTATGAAACCATACACAATACTAAATGCAGCGATGACCTTAGACGGGAAAATTGCAACAGAAACAGGAAGCTCAGAAATATCCAACCAAAAAGACCTAATAAGAGTACACAAGTTACGTAAACAAGCAGATGCAATAATGGTAGGAATAGGAACAATACTTGCAGATGATCCAAGACTAACAGTACACAAAATATCCTCAAACAAAGAAGACAACCCACTAAGAATAGTAATAGACAGTAAAGCAAAAACACCACTAAACTACAGAATACTAAACAATGACGCAAAAACACTAATAGCAGTAAACGAAGATGCAGATACTATAGAACTAGAAAAACATGCAGAAATATTAAAAACAAAATCAAATGATGGTAAAGTTAACCTAAAAGAAGTATTTGCATACTTGGAAGAAATAGGGATAGAAAAAGTCATGGTGGAAGGAGGATCAACACTAAACTTTACACTACTGGAAGAAGGCCTAATAGATGAAATAAGAATATGCATTGCACCAATGATAGCAGGTGGAGTTAAAGCAAAAACATTAGTGGATGGTAAAGGAATACCTTATATGAAAGATGCAGTAAAATTAGAATTCAAGGATTCATATTTTATAGAAGAAGATTTAATACTGGAATATTTGGTGAAAAAATAAACTTTTTATAGATTAAATGCACGTTTGGCATTATTTGTGGTTATTTCATCAACAGTACTTATATCCATATTTTTAAGTTCAGCTATTTTTTCAACTGCTAGTGTAACATTTACTGGTTCGTTACGTTCTTCTTTGGTTAATGCTAAGTATGGACTGTCTGTTTCGGTTACCATGTGTTTTACTGGGATTTTTTCAACTAGTTCTTGGTGTGGTTTACTATATGCGAGCATTGCAGAGAAGCTCATGAAATAGTTGTCATGTTCCATTATACGTTTTGCTGTTTTATAGCTTCCACTATAGCAGTGGAATATGACATATGGTATGTTTTCATGTTCTAGTACTAGATTTAATGCTTTTTTGTATGCGTCTCTTGAATGTATTAGTAAGGGTATTTTGTATTCGTTACTTAG
>CAZJLS010000102.1:0-2973 GCA_964547125.1 uncultured Methanobacteriaceae archaeon
TTGAAACAGTTCCAATCTTTAATGTGTGGGTGACTAATTATGGTCCAGACGATGCTACTAATATTGAAGTACCAATACATATTCCGACAAATTGTATTTCAACATCAGCAGATACTTACTGGGATAATAGTACAAGTTCTTTCCGCCTTGCAAACTTGAGTGCTGGAAGTACTGTAAAATTCGAGGTTTCATTCCGTATAAGTACTACAGAACCAATACTCTTTAATGCTAGTGTTTCATCTGATCAATTTGATCCAAACATAACAGATAACAAAGCAAGTATCTCACTTTATCCATGGGAGGCAACACCAACATGTGACTTAAACATAACAATCGTACCAATAGGAGATGAATTCCATGCAAACGACACAGTTAGATTTAATGTTACTATTCGTAACTTTGGAGAAAAAACAGCATTTAATGTAAGTGTACGTAATATTATTCCTCCTGGATTAACATTAATAAATATTAGTACTACTTGGGCTTATACTTTGACTAGTGATGGTTGGTTTATGCCAAATCACACCATAAACACCAACAAATCATTCATACTAACATACAAGATAGATAATAAAGGTTTATATCAAACAACAATGGAAGTGAATACATCTACTTTAGATGTTGATCCAACAAGCAATGGTATGGGAGTTGCAATATATGCTGGTGAGGCTGAACCAGACAGAAGAAATGTTACTACTAAGACTACTGGTACTGTAGCAGTTGCAACTTTAAATGGAAATGCAAACTGGACATTTAAAGGTACTTTGAAGATGGCAAATACTACAAGTAGTCCTACTCAGAATTTCCCTGGTCAGAAATTATATGCTAATATTACTTCTACTGGTGGATTTGAATTAGTTGTTGAGTCAATTGATGTAACAGGTTCTAATGGTGTTGCAAACTTTGCAGTTAATAGTGCTCAATTATTGACTGGTGCAAATAATTATAAGGTTACAATTTTCTATAAAGGTGAGAAAACAGACGATACATACTACCTACCAAGTACTGCAACAAGTATAACAAGACGTGTAACAGTAACATAGCTAACAATTTTCATTTTATTTTTTTAATAATTCAAACAAATAAACACACAATTTTAAAAAAACCAATTTTTAAACATTATTGAAAAAATCAAAAATAAAATCAACCGTAAAAATAAAATTAAACGTCATAAATCTATTTTTAAAAAATATTACTTTTCAAATGCTAGGAATAATCCCATATACTATAATAACTTACTATAAGATATGAATCTTTCATAAGATTCACTTTTTTCAATAAATAATAAAATGTGGAGGGGGAAAACTTTGACCTCAGAAATATTAATCTTAAACAAAGAAAATATTGCACTAGCATCAGATACAAGAATAACAGTAAATGATGAAAAAACATTCGACGGTGCAGATAAAATATTCCAAATATCAAACAAACCACCAATGGCAATGATGATATACGGAAAACCAAACATAACTGGAGTACCATTCGAAACAACACTACTAGACTACAAACAAAAAACAAACTTCAACACAACAAACACAACAAACAAAATAATGAAAGACTTCATAAAATTCATGGAAAAATATGCAAACAAATACGGAGAAGACACAACAGACAAAATAACAATAAAAATCAAAAAATTTGAAAAAAAATTAACAAAAGAATTACAAAACAACACAACCACACCAATCCAAACACTAGAAAACATAATAAATGAATCCGACTTAACCTTATACAATCTACTAAAAGAAAAACAACTACTAAACAAAATACCAAAAACACAATTCAAAAAAATAGCAAACAAATACTTCAAAAATGAAAACACAAAACACATACAAGACTTACTCATAAAATCCTACCTTTCAGGTATTGATGGTTTAGGAATAGTAATTGCAGGATTTAATGAAAACACAATATACCCATCATATTCCTCATACAAAATATTTGGAAAATTTGACGATGAGATACTATACAAAAAAATAGATGAAAAAATAGAATCCAAAGAAGCACAAATAATATCCTTCGCCCAAAACGAGATAATAAACAGTTTCTTACATGGAATTGACGAAGAAACACTAAATCTAATAGAAAATTTCACAAGTAAACTTTTAAAAGGTAATTTAGATTTAATAGAGCAGTATAATAAAGAAAAAATTAAATCAAAAGATTTAAACAATTTTATTAATAGTATTAATCTTAAGAATCAAGAATATTTACAATATTTTTTCAATTTATTGAACTATAATATACATTATTATTTTTTAGATATACTAGATTCTGTTGATTCTTTACCTAAAAAAGATTTTTCAGAACTTGCTGAATTTTTCATACGAATGTCTTCATTTAAATATAAATTAACCTCTAATCAAACTACTGTTGGTGAGGATATAAATGTTGCATTAGTTTCTAAAAAAACAGGATTTCAATGGATGAAATATGAAAATTTATTTAAATAAGTTCAACAAGATAAAATAATAATGAGGTGATATTTAATGTTTAGTTATACTGATCCAATAAAAAGGGCAACTGACAAAATTAAAAAAAGAGAAGAATTAGAAAAGAAAGCTTACATGTTATTTAGACAAACTGTCGAAGAAGTAGATAAAAACGATAAATCCGGTAATCCAGTTAGATTGTCTGATTTATTTGAAGACTAATTATTTCTTCTTATTTTTTTTTATTTTTTCACCACTTTAATTTAATTTAAAACATATGCTCATTATTTAAAAAATTTTTAGTAATTATGGTTGATGAAAATTTCATTAATTTTAAGATTTAAGAAAAATTAACTTTATTTCCATCGTATTTTTGATTTATAGAAAAATTATATTAGTATTTATTATTTTTTATCTATTTTTAACTTTGTATATATCTTTTAAAGAATTTTTATATGTGTTAATAAATTAGAAAAAAAGTTATATTAAAATGTGGAAAAAATATATATTAGAAAGTGGAAAAAAGTTATAGTAAAAAATA
>CAZJLS010000103.1:0-2696 GCA_964547125.1 uncultured Methanobacteriaceae archaeon
TTGCTTTTTCGTTAAGTTCATTGTATGTTAATGTTTCATCACTTACAAGTGCAATATCATCAGGTTTTAATGAAACCTGTTGTTCAAAATGTTTATGAAGAATTGGTGTTTTGACAGGTGTGAAATTTGGATTATCATTTTCTTCTTCTAAATGTACATCACAAATTCTGTATGTATTAATATCTTCATCTATAAATTGTTTGATTGTTTTTTCAATTGAGTTTATGAATTGTTCTAGGAATTCGGGTGAGTATAATTGGTCATTGTAACTTAATACAATCATTATGTCTTTTTGATTTTCGTATATGTCGAATGATATTTTATATTCTGTTTGATTTGTATCTTCAGTTATTGGTGTTGATTTGTACTTTTTACCGTTTATATTTAATATTAAATCTAAGTTTTGATGGTAAGCATAGAAGAATTCTGGTTTTAGTTGATATTCTTCTGAAATTTTTGTATATGGGTATTCAGTATTAGTTAATGTATCTTTCCAGTTTTTATCAACATTTGTGATAAATTCTTTAATTGTTTGTTTACGATTACTAATATCAAGTATTAATGGTAATGTTTTTACTAGCATTGCTTGAGTATTATAATAATTTGGGTTTAATCTTCCGTTGAATATTGTTGTTATTAAAGAATCTGTGCTTAATGTGTATTTATTAAGAGTTAGCATTGTTGAAGACATAAATAAGATATTTGGGCTTATACCTTCTTTAGATGTGAATTCATGTATTTTGTCTAAATCAATTTTCTTAATAATTTTTTTTGTTTTTCCTTTATTTTCATCACCATTTAAGTTTGGTGTTAATATTGTTGATTCGCTGTTTTTTTCTAATTTTTCTTTAAAGAATTCCATTGATGCTTTTGTATCTAAATTATTTTCAAGTAAACTGTATTCATATCCATCAATTGCTTCTTTTCTTATATCTGAACTATTTTCATATGTTTTTGCTATTTCATCATATAATATTCCTTGTGATGCACCGTCAGTTATTATGTGGTGGAAGTCGCTGAATAAGATGATTTCATTTGATGTTTCGTATATTTTAAATCGGAATAATTGGTCTTTATCGAGTTTGAATGCTTTTAGATTATTTTTTATTATTTCCTCATCAGTTATATTGTTTGTTTTTATGATTTCAATATTGTCAAACTCTTCATTATCACAGCGTTTTTGTTTTATTTGACCATTTTCGTTGATTATTCTTGTTTTAAGGTATGTGTGATTATTTATAGTTTTTATTATTGCTTCTTTTAATTTTTCGCTATTGATTTCCTTATCGAAATGGGTTATCATTGGTATATTATATTGTAAGTTATTTTCATCTTTTATGCATTCATAGTATACTCCTAGTTGATTAGGTGTTAATGGGTAGTATGGTAATATTTTAATTTCTTTATCTTCTTTTATTGGTTTATTTTTTTTAGCTTCATCTATTTCTTTTGCAATTGCTTTTATTGTTGGTGTGTTTAATATTTTATTTATGTCTAAGACGATGTCCATTTTTTCATATACTTCATTATTTAGTTTCATTAGTGTTAGTGAGGTGAATCCTAATGTGTATAAATCGTCTGTTATTCCAAAGTCTTTTGTATCTGTTGATTGAGCTATGAATTCGTATATTTCTTTTTCTGTTTCGGTTTCTGGTTTAACATTTTCATAGTCTACTTTTATTTCAGGTAATCTTTTTGGATCTATTTTTCCTGTTGGGGTTTTAGGTATTTGATCTAATTGCATGAAAAATGTTGGAATCATGTAGCTTGTTAATTTATCTTTGAGGTATGTTTTTAATTCATTAGTATTTATTTTATTGGATGCTGTAAAGTATGCGCAGAGGTGTTCTCCACCATTAACTTCTTTGACAACTACAGTTGAATGTTTAATGTCTGTGTATTCATTTATATTGAATTCTATTTCTTCAACTTCTATTCTTTGACCTCTTAATTTTATTTGGGTATCTACTCTTCCTTTAATTTCAATTTCACCTGTAGGTAGTTCTAATGCATAATCTCCACTACGTATGTATGAAATATTGTTGATAGTTTTAAAGGTTTCTTCAGTTTTTTTAGGATTATTGTTATATTCTTTAGCTATATTTAATCCACCAGCATATAACTCTCCAATAATTCCTCTTGGTACTAATTTACCGTCAATATCCCTAATATCTGCTATACAGTTATAAACAGTACTTCCAATAGTTAGCGCGTTATTTTCATCTATTTTTGTAAAGCTGATACTGATTGTTTCAGTAGATCCATAAATATTATAAATATTAGAATTAGGATGTTCCAATATTTTTTTAACTAGACTTTTACTTGCTTTTTCTCCACCAATACAAATATATCTAAAATTAGATAATAATTTTGTAAATTCTGGATATTCCATAAATTCTTCTAATCTTGATGCAGAAATAAATGGAACAGAATCTACATTATATTTTAAAATCAACTTTATTAAACGAGTAACATCTTTTATTTCTTCTTCATTAGCAAATACTAATAATGCACCTCTCATAACCATGTTAAAATCTGATAAAAATGCGTCAAATGCAACTGGAGAGATAGATATTGCTCTTTCAACATCCATAAATGATGTGTACATATCATTTTTCTCACTTTTTTGATAAATATTGGTTAAATCTCTGTGTCTGTGAACAACTCCTTTAGGTCTTCCAGTAGAACCTGAGGTG
>CAZJLS010000104.1:0-1970 GCA_964547125.1 uncultured Methanobacteriaceae archaeon
AAAAAACCTAAGTATATATATTTAATAAAACAAATAAAACAATAAGATAATATTTTTTTATATAAAAAAAATAACTTTTTTTTGGAGGAATAAAATTATGAGTGATGCTGAAGAAACATTTAATGAAGTTTCAGAAATATTAAAACATATAATGGAAGACTCAACAGTACCAAGAAACATAAGAAAAGTTGCAGACATATCCAACACTGTTTTAATGGAAGGAGAAGCTGAAACAACCGTAAGAGTCAGTGAAGTAATCGCTAGACTAGATGAAATCAGTAACGACCCAAACATTCCAGTTCATGCTAGAACATTAATTTGGGAAATATTAAGTAAATTAGAAGCTGTTGAATACTAAAAACCATATTATTTTTTTACTTTAATAAACTCTTTTTTTTACTTAGAAACAGCCACAGCAATCGTAACACCATTAAAAGCTGTTTTTCTATAAATAAGTTTAGAATTTTCACCAGCACATATTAAAGAACAAGGTTCACAAACACCATTAACACCAATTACTTTATTAACAAACTCTGATTTTGAACATACATCAGATTTAAAATTTTTAACCCTACTTGTATCTATAATTTCTAATGGTAAATTTAATTTTTCTGCAGTTTTTAAAATTCCTATTTCATTTTTTTTAATATCTATTGTAGCTAAACCATTTATTCTATTAATATCTAATTTTAAATCATTACAAGCATTTTTTATTGCATAATCTACTTTTTCTTCTGGAATGTTTTTTCTTGCACCTATTCCTATGATTATTTTTTTTGGAGTTATTTTTAATATTTCATCTGATAATTTTGCTTCTATACTTTCATTTTCTGATTTTATTAGTTTGATTTCTTTTTTATCTTTTAGATAAGTTTGGAGATATGAGTATTCTTTCTTGTTTACTTTTAATTCTATTGTTTGGTTATCTAGTACTGCTTTGTTGAATTTTAATATTTGTTTTGTATCTTCTATTTTCCAGTAGAATTTATTAGCTAGAGTATCTATTGCAATTTTCCTGTTAACATCTGTTGCTGTTGTTATAACTGGTGTGGCATTTATTTTTTCTGCAATGTCTTGTGTTATTTTGTTTGCTCCTCCAAGGTGTCCTGATAGTAAACTTATAACGAAATTTCCTTTTTCATCTATTCCTATTATTGCAGGGTCTGTTGTTTTTGATTTGATATGGTCTTTTATTGATCTTATTAGTATTCCAGTTGCCATTATTCCTACTATTGCATCATATTTGTTGAATATTTTTTCTATTGTGTTTTTGATGTTTTTATGGTAGGTATCTATTGTTATTATTGTTGAATCTTCTTTTAGGATGCTTTCTATTTTTTCTGATAGTATTTTTCCGTTTTTGGAAACTGATATTATGGCAACTTTCATTGTTAACAAATCCCAAAAATTTTTTTTTTATAGGTTTTTCATTTCTTCTATTGCTTCTGATGCGTATTCTTTGATTTTTTCTTCATCGAGTGTTATTATTTTTTTATCTTCCATTAGTATTTTACCGTTACATATTGTTGTTAGAACATCGTATCCGTTTGCTGAGTATACTATGTTTGAGCTTGGTTTGTTACTGTTCGGTGTCATTGCTATTGATTTTTTATCTATTAGTATTAGGTCTGCTTTTTTCCCTATTTCTATTGTTCCTATATCATTTAGTCCTAGTGCTTTTGCCCCATTTATTGTTGCCATTTTAAATACTTCATCTGATGGTAGGACTTTTGGGTTTAATGTGTTTACTTTTTGAAGTAGGGAAGTGAATTTCATTTCTTCAAATAAATCTAGATTATTATTTGATGATGATCCATCTGTTCCTATTGCTACATTTATTTCATTTTCTAGGAGTTTTGATACGGGTGATATTCCTGATGCGAGTTTCATATTACTGCATGGATTGTGAGATACATTAACATTGTTTTCTTTTATGATTTTTATTTCATTATCTGATAACCATACACAGT
>CAZJLS010000105.1:0-1516 GCA_964547125.1 uncultured Methanobacteriaceae archaeon
AATTTTCCATAAATATAATTATAATAAGAAGTAATATTTAAATAATTAAAAAAAAATTATCTTTGAATTAGAAAAAAATGATTTTTTTAGATTAATGAAAATGTTGTTAATGGTAAAAATATAACATTTCCCTCTTTTTTTATAGTTGGAGTCTTATTTGATATAACAATACCATAATCAGCACCATAACGATTAATAGCACTCTTAATTTGTTTTTTATTTTTATTACCTTTACCTACTTCAATTGGAATGTTTTTTCCAGATAAAGTATTTACAATAAAATCAACATTATTATCTTCTTTAGTATCATAATATATTCCAAAAGTATCGTTTTTTTCTTTTTTAAGTTTAAATAATGTTGATGCAACCAAATCTTCTGCCAGATAACCAATATGTTCCATAGAATTTCTAGAAGCTAATCCTGAATTTAAACATATTGAAGATTTTATTTGAGTTGATGTGAAATAATATTTATAAGTTTTTCTTTCACGTTTAGCTATTGATCCATAGATTCCAATATTAAAAATAACATTAGTTTGTTTTAAAGAGAACAGTAAGTCATTTACAGTTTTTTTAGAAATATCTAGTATATTAGCTAATTTTGTTAAAGAGATATCTCCTGGTTTTTGTATTGCTAAAATATTTAATATAGAATGAGCTAGTTGAATATTTTTCTTATTAAAAGAGGAAATACTTAACATATCTTTCTCGATTATTTTATCCTTATTTTCTAAGGTTAATTGTATGGCATATTCTTTTTGAGAATTTAATGTGGATGGGAAGTTACCGAATTGTATATAATCCATCCATTCTTTTTTAGTTTTATTTATGTTTGTCCTATAAACCTAATTTTCACTTAATCAGTTATTTAAAAAGAATAAGTGTTGCAGTAAAAACAATACTGTAATAAAAAATAGCTAATAAATTCCATCACTTATATTCTACCAAAATATAGGTGATGGAACAAAACGAATATAAAAACACGAACTAGTATTATGCTTTTATAAATGTGATTAATTAAATTTTAGGATAATTGATGGGGATTTCTTTCAATGTTCTCACTTAAGATTTCTCCATTATTTCCAAATAATTTAATTTTCCTGTAAGATGCAGCGGAACAAACTTCAGATACAAATTTCCTTTCACTTAATCTTTTTAAGTATTCAATAATGATTGTTGTACCATTAGGCAATTTAATTTCTTCTTTTTTGATTTCATTATAACTATCAAAACTCATATCTGCATTCCTCCTACATATTTAATATTTCTTTCACAAATTCATATTTTTTTGGAAAATCCCTTTTTATTTTTTTTGGATCTGTGAAAAATAATCTGACTGATTCTGCAAAATCTTCAGTATATCTTATATTGTAATTTTTACTATAAATATGTTGTGCTTCACTATAAAACTCGCATGCATAGGGGTTTTATTTATGTTTGTCCTATAAACCTAATTTTCACATTAGTAGGAATTTTAATACGAGAGTCAAGCTCACCAGCATAAATAGCAACACCC